>JAIEEY010000075.1:18912-69463 GCA_029067205.1 Lachnospiraceae bacterium | reverse complement strand
TGCTTCATCAATCAACCCATAAAATAATAGGCTTCCCTGCTCAGCCCGTTTTCATCAGAGGGATCATCAAAAACATTCCTGCCATCTTTGCGCAGCGACATGTTGATGTGCATACCAGAACCGCAGAATTCCATTCTCGGCTTTGGCATAAATGTCCCATGAAGTCCGTGGTGTTTTGCGATCGTCTTGACGGCAAGCTTAAAGGTCATAATATTGTCCGCCGTCGTGAGCGCCTCGTCATAGCGGAAATCTACCTCGTGCTGGGAGGGTGCTTTCTCATGGTGCGATGCCTCCACCTCGAAGCCCATGTCCTCCAAAGTCAGCACAATATCACGTCTGGCATTCTCACCGTTGTCAAGCGGTCCCATGTCAAAAAAACCCGCCTGCTCATTCGTGTTTGTCGTAGGTCTGCCATTCTCATCTGCATTGAATAAAAAGAATTCACACTCTGGTCCCACCTCAAAGGTATATCCCATATCGGCAGCTTCTTTCAATGCTTTCTTCAAGATATAACGGCAGTCGCTCTCAAAGGGCGTGCGGTCGGCGCGGTACACATCACAGATAAAGCGTGCAACCTTTCCCTGCTGTGGGCGCCATGGAAAAATCGCAAAGGTGTCAAGGTCGGGATACAGAAACATGTCCGCGTTGTCCGTGGGCAGCATTCCCTTGACAAGCGAGCAGTCGAACATACAGTCGTTATTGAGTGCCTTTTCCAGCTGGCTTGAAGTGATCGCCACATTCTTAAAATTTCCCTCAATGTCCGTAAATTGCATACGGATAAATTCTACATCCTCTTCCTCTACCATCGCGATGATATCCTGTTTTGTATATTTTGCCATAGCACGTACCTTCCTTTTCCATAAATACTTAACCTAAACACTACTATATGAATATACTTTTTGTCAACCCTTACGAATTATTCCAAACAACTTGTTGTTAATTGATAAGCATAATCTGTGCATGCCGCTCATACCATTATAAAAAGAATGAAAATGGAGTCTTCACATGAGCTCTAACACAAAAATCGTTGTACTTCGCTCAAAGGAATTAGTCTATGCACTTGTGCTTCTGGTTGTAAGTGTACTTATTATAATGGTGGCAGTATCCCTTTTCTTACCTTCGAAAGACTCTGCTTCCCCTGTTCCTACCCAGAACGCAGAGGAGACACCGGAACAACTTCCGTCGCAAACTCCGTCCCAGACCGTTCCGCAGACAACTCCCGCGGGCAGACCTCAAAATGGTACTTCCAATGGCACACAAAACGGTACCTCCAATGGTACGCAAAACGGTACTTCCAATGGCACCTCAAACGGCACTCAAAATGGTACCTCCAATGGCACCTCAAACGGTACTTCCAACGGCACTCAAAATGGCACCTCAAACGGCACGCAAAACGGCACCTCCAGTGCTGGTACTTCTACTGCACAGAACATCTACGTTCCCGGAATCTACTCCAGCACACTGCTGCTTGGAAATGCCAATGTAGAGCTGCAGATTGCCGTAGATAAGAACCACATTAATTCCATCACACTGACGAACATCGACGAGTCCATAACGACCTTGTATCCGCTGATGACCCCTACACTATCTGAACTGGCATCTGTTATCCTGTCTGAGCAGAGTATTGACAATATCAGCTATGGCACAGAGAACCGCTATACCTCCATGCTGCTGATGCAGGCGATCACGGAGGCTTTAGACAAAGCTACCGTATCTGAAAATGCCGACAGACCAGAAAGTACTGTAATCTATTAGCCCTTTGCATCCTGCAACATTTTTTCAAGGTCATCAGTCTTGAAATTGTACAATTTATTACAAAACTGACACCGAACTTCAACCGGCTTGCCGTCATCGATCATCTCCTGAATGTCCTTTTTCCCGATGCTGATGATCGCCCGCTCCACACGCTCGCGGCTGCAGTCACAATAGTACTGTGCTGGTATGGTGTCATTGATCTCCAGTCCCAGACCGCCCAAAAGAAGCTCAAGAAGCTGTTCTGGTGTGTTGCCATCATCTAATATCTTGGTGACACTGTCCATTGTCTTGAGCTTTTCTTCCAGGGCATTGATCGTCCCATCTTCAGCGAAGGGCATCAACTGAATGATAAATCCGCCCGCCTGCTTCACTGTATTGTCTTTCTCCATCAGCACACCAAGTCCCACTGCCGACGGAACCTGCTCCGATGTCGCAAAATAATACGTGAGATCCTCTGCGATTTCCCCTGTCTGCAGCTGTGTCTGTCCGACATACGGTTCCTTTAATCCCATATCCTTGATGACACTCAGTATTCCGGTTCCTACAGCCCCACCCACATCAAGTTTTCCGAGCGCATTCGGCGGAAGCATCACCTGTGGCTCAAGAGCCGCACCTTTCACATTTGCCCTGGCGTCAGCCGTCACAGCCAGTCCGCGCACTGGTCCGTCACAGTGAATCTGAAGTGTCAGGACATCCTTCTCTCCCTTGAGCATACTTCCCATCATGGCGCCTGCCGTGAGAAACCGCCCCAGGGCCGCCGTGACCACAGGACTTAAGTCATGAATTGCCCTCGCCTGCTCCACAAGCTCCTTCGAAGTCATCGCAAAAGCCCTGATCTGTGCGTTTGCCGCTGTTGCCCTTACTATATAATCATTCATAAATCAACTTCCTCTATCGCATTTTATTTCTTCTGTAACCTTTCGTTTTTCCTGCGCCACGCAATAAATCCGCTCGCTTGTATCCGTCACTTCTCCGAGTGTATCCGCATCATACGCCCTGATGAATGCCAGCCCGGCAAGCCCTATAAAGTGCTGCATCTCCTCCAATGTATAGCCCCTCTGGAGATGAACTTCCTGAAAGCGGGTAAAAAGCTCCTGACCAGACACCGACGCCTCTGAATTCCTCACAAATATGGTCAGGTCGTACTCGTTGATATCACTTTCCGTGTCATAATAATTTTCCCAGATAAAGCTGCAGTCCTCCCGATTCTCAGCAATCACACTGTTCCCAATAACAGACTCATATTTGTATCTTGTGTTAAAATCAAAGATAAATACCCCGCCCGGATCAAGGTAATTATTGACAAGCTGAAAACACGCAATCAAATCCTCATCTTCCAAAAGATAGTTTAAGCTGTCGCACACACTCACAACAGCCCGCACTGTCCCATATAATTCAAAAGAACGCATATCCTGATTCAGATAGAGAATATCGTAACCTGATTTTTCTCTCTTTTCACAGGCAATATTCAACATTTCATCAGAACAGTCCACACCAATCATGTCAAAGCCCTGCGCAGCAAGAAGTTCCGTCAGACTCCCTGTTCCACAGCCCAGTTCAAGCACTAATCCGTCCCTGATTCCATATTTTTCCAGCTCCTGTACAAGATTCCCACACCACTGCGCATACGGTGTCTCGTCCATCAGCTGGTCATACACACCCGCAAAATCTGTATATGCCTCCATACTTAACCTCCACCATACTCCACACTACTATGCCCCCAATTTCAATGAAATAAAGAACCCGGCCGCAAGCAGGACAACCCCTGTAATAATCTCCACAACACCGACTGTACCAATCTCCATCATGATCAGTATCGCCAACGGCGAAGCCACGATCAGTCCTATAATCGCCCAGTATGTGACCAGCGGATATTTCTTTAACATAAACTCAATCAGCTTTGCCACTGCGACGATGCCGACTACCACTCCAATTCCAAACGGCACCAGCACTACGAATGTACCAAGCATTGCAGCTATATCAAAAGCCTTCAGGGCATTGATGAAATTGTTGATCGTATCGATAATCGTGTTGTAATACCCAAGGATCATCATGATCATCGAGCCGCTCACGCCAGGAATTACCATCGTTGCAGCCGCAATGATACCAACGCCAAAGAGCTTGATCACATTACCGGCACTAAAGGAGATGTCCACGCTCGAACCGCCGCCCTCACCGACAAGGGCAAAGCCAGCTACCATCACAAAAAACAGAATAAATGAAATAATCTGCGGAATCCTGATCGTATTTCCCTTTACTTTTCCATAGATAACTGGCAGACCACCAAGAATCAACCCGATAAAAAAAAGATTCGTCTGTAACGGAAACCGTGGAAACAGGATTTCAGAAAATATTTTTGCAAAAATAGCTATGGACAGGAGCATTCCGACCAGAATCGGCACGAGAAGCGCAACTGCTTCCTTCATGCGCTTGATAAAATGTGTCAGTACCAGGATCAGCTTGTCATAGATGCCCATGGAAACCATCATGGTTCCGCCGCTGACTCCCGGAATCACGTTCGCGATGCCAATCACCATACCCCTGAAAATGTTTACGATAAATTCTTTCATATTCCTAATTGTCTAACCTTTCTTTATTTAATTTACAATTTTATAGTACAACCGCATGCCGCAAGGCGGCAAAATTCCTTATGTGGTCATGTGCATCAATTATAGTAAACGGCACCGACTTTTGTCGTTTACTATAATATATATTTCCTATTCACTTATTTTTCTGCAGTTCCTAAGTATTTTCCAAGAAAAACAAGTACCTTGTCCATCTCCTCATCAGTCCCTATGGAAATGCGCAAATAGTTGGCAATACGCGGCTTATTCCAATGTCTTACGTATATCTTGTTTGCCCGGAGTGCATCAAAAATCTCCTGTGCCGGAACCGTTTTGTGCGTGGCAAAGACAAAATTCGTCCTGGAATCAGGAAAGACAAATCCAAGCCGCGCAAGCTCTCTTTTCGTGCGTTCCCTTGTCGCGACAACTTTCGCTGTCGTCTCCGCAAAATACGCCTCATCCTCCACGGAAGCCACCCCCGCGGCGATTGCAATCGTATCCATCGTATAAGAATTAAAGGAAAACTTTACATCATTAAGGTACTGAATCAATTTCTTACTTCCCATCGCGTAACCGATGCGCATACCTGCCATGGAACGTGATTTCGAGAAAGTCTGCACTACAAGCAGGTTGTCATATTTTTCAATTAAGGGCACACAGCTATCACCGCCAAAATCCACATACGCCTCATCGATAATGACAACCGAATCCGGATTTGCCCTGATGATCTCTTCGTACACAGACCGCTCCGATGCCACACCTGTCGGCGCGTTGGGATTTGCTATGATGATACCGCCATTTTCCTTGAAATAATCTTCCTTCCTGATGCTTAAGTTTTGATCTAAGGGCTGGTCTTCATAAGGTATCCTGTACAGGTCTGCCCACACATCATAAAAAGAATATGTGACATCCGGGAATAAGACCGGCTTCCCCGAATTAAAAAATGTCAAAAACGATATCGCAAGAACATCATCTGAACCGACACCGACAAATACCTGCTCCCTGTCAAGTCCATGGTGCTTTGCAAGTGCATCTACAAGAGCAGATACATCGGGATCAGGATACTTGCGCAGAATATCATAATCAAATCCCTTTATCACTTCCGCAACTTTCGGCGCCGGCGGATACGGATTCTCATTCGTGTTCAGCTTGATGACATCCTGGTTCTTTGGCTGCTCGCCTGCCACATAAGGCACTACTTTTCGTACATTATCTTCCCAACTCATACATACCTCCATACCAATTTCACTTTTTATATTAGCAAAATTTACAAGTTTATGCAATGTCTGTTGACTCCAAAAGAATTTCATTCTACTATTAAAATATAGTATATTTTTCCATTAAATTGAAATCCTTATACTAGAGCGGAGGTTCAATATGTATTATCTAAAGATTTTTGTCGAAAGTTTTTTGTCGCTTTTTGCCATAATGCGCATTACCAGAATGTCCACGAAAAATCCGTGTTCCATCATTCTGTTTCTGATATTGTTGTATGTTTTTACAAAACTTCACAGCGACCATGTGGAGGGACGCATTATTCCTGGGGATATGACGCTCTCTACTATTTTGAGTGTGCTCTTTAGCATATTTACCCTTTCCGCACAGTATCATGCAATTCTAGGCAGCACGGCAAGTCTTCTTTTTTGTGCTGCCATCCTGCTTTTTACCGGAGTCGGGCTTTTGCTGATCTACTACTACCTGTCGATCTGGTTTCTACAGACAGCATCTGATTTACAGCTTACGGGTTCCGGTTACTCCTATGCATGGATTCCTTTTTTGACCGCACTGGTCTGCCTTCTGTGCTGGCTTCCATATTTCCTGTACGAATACCCTGGCGTCATGACTCCCGACAGCATCAACCAGTATGCACAAATCATCGGCGCTTATGAACTGAGCAACCACCACTCCATTGTTCACACGGCACTGGTTGGCATTTTTTACAATACCGGATTGTCTCTTACCGGGGATCCACACACAGGACTTGCATTGTATACCATTGCGCAGATGCTTTTTATGGCATATGTTGCTGGATATGTTGTGTGCACACTGCAGAAAGCGGAAGTCGTCACTCCAGTTCTGATTCTCACCATATGCTTTTATGCACTGATGCCCTACAATGGCGCATATGCTGTTACCATCTGGAAGGACATCCCGTTTGCAGGCTGTATGACGCTCTTTGCCGCAGCACTGATGCGCTTCCTGCTGCGGGGCAGCTTTTCGTCCTCCTCGGATGCCGTCCCAAAGCTCAGGATCAGCGAATACTTTACTCTGTTACTCCCATATGTCCTGTCTGGTATTATGTTGTGCCTGCTGCGTGAAAACGGATGGTATGCACTCGTGCCGTCCGTACCTTTTATACTGGTAACTTACCGCAAATGGTCAAAGGTCATGATCCCAGTGCACCTTATTCTCCTGATCATCGTACTCTTTGTCAAGTATCCTGTCATGCAGGTATATGAAATCCCACAGGCTGATTTTGTCGAATCCCTCTCCATACCAATACAGCAGCTTGCACGTGTTGTTGTCAATGGAGAGCCTCTCTCGGAAAGTGAGACAGTATTTCTCGATCAGCTCATGGATTTGGAACAGACTGTAACCACGTATCAACCCGACGTATCAGACAATATCAAAAATCTGATACGACAAAAGGGGAATGACTATCTTGAATCCCACAAGATTGATTTTTTCAAAATGTGGTTATTCATTGGCATCAGTCATCCCAAGGCTTACCTTGATGCGTATGTTGCTCAGACAAATGGTTTCTGGTATCCCGACGTCAACTGTGAAGTCGGTCTGTCTGACGGAATCTATCCAAATGAATTTGATCTTCATTGGCAGCCAATCATAAAGGGGAATATGATTATCAAGATAAAGGAAATCCTATTCAAACTCCCTGACATGATTCCACTGTATGGATTGCTATGGAGCATAGGATTTATCCTGTGGAATATTTTACTGCTTGCTGCCCTCAGCCTGCACATGGGCAGACCTGCAGGCGCACTGGTCTGCCTGCCTTTTATCCTGCTGATTGCCACCTTGTGCATCGCCACTCGGAACGCCACTGAGTTCCGTTATGCATATGCCGCCTTCTATGCTCTGCCACTGCTTGTGATGTCTCCTTTTGTTTCTGATAAAAATGGCTCCCGATAAATGGGAGCCTCCTAATATATAACCTCTACGTCTTCTATATTATTATCATTGACATTGAATGCTATAATATTCTCGCTGGTTCTGTGATTCGCCATATAATATCTGCCCTCGATTTCTGTTATATAGTAAGGCGTTCCGCCAGACACCCCAAACGAATCATACATATCCTCATATCCCCCGTTGGCAAGCTTATCAAGAGTTTCTGTTCTGATGATCGTCGCAAAATCCTGATTCTCCTGATTGTCAGTTGATATCGTAATATAATAAAAACCGCCAATCTTGGTCAGCTGCACCATCCCCGCAATCTCATCTGCTACATTGTACTCTGCAATGATATCAAACCCGTCGTCTGCGTCGTTTACAACTGCCTTTATTATCTTCTGGTTATTGTGCCCCGACACGAAATAAATACCGTCTTCCATAACCGTAAATGACCGCACATAAACACCATACAGTTTCTCAATTTTTAAGATTTTATCCACATAAAGCGGATAGATGCCATTCTGCTCTGGCTGTGCCGCCCGTTTCATCAGATACATTTCTCCTGTGATGGAACTCCACGCCATAAAAGTCTGATTTTTCACATCATACTGGACATAATGGGGACGCATCCCTACATTTTCCAATGTCTGAGTATGCACGTATCTATTTTCCATCTTCTGAAACACCATCAGTCGGTTATTTTCTGTGTCATCCACAACAAACATAATTCCATCCGAAGCGATTGTGTGTGCATAATGAACATCATTCGTCAGCACATCCCACTGATTCAGCGGATCTGTGATATTATCGTGATAGATCACCTGGTCATGATAACAATCTGCTATAAAATAAGTATTATCTATCTTAGTAATGTAAGTTGCTACATTTAATGTATCATATGTATTTTTCCAGCCACACACAACAGGCTCAGAGAGCATTCCTTCATAAGATATTTCGTCCGCGCCGTCCTCGGATATGTTTTCTTCAATGATTACCTGTAACTCCTCTTGATCTGTGCAGGCAGAGAGCACCACTGTCAAAGCAATAGTCACACCTGTGATATATTTTTTTATTTTCTTCATAAATATACTCTAATTTTCTCTAAGGAACTGTTCAGCAATATCATCCTTATCTCCTTATATTCCATCCACAATAACAAAAACATTGATACAAAATATCTGAATATAAGTTTAGTATAGCAAAGCACACTGTGTAATGCAATCTTAAATTCCAATATTTGGATGCAGATAAAATATATGGCTGTCCGCATTCTTTTAAATTGAGTAGAAAAAGTTTTTCAAGGCATTTTTACCATAAAACGCTGTATCCCATTGTGCTTTTTGACGTTATTTGTGAACGGTTTATGAACGTATCGTAAATATAAAGTAACTATAAAATGAATAAATTTTTCATTTTGCTATTGACCTTTGCAAAAATTTATGTATAATAATCACTTGTAAGGCACAACAGGAATAACAAAACTACATACCTATTCCTGAAAATTAGATTTGCACTACATAGTGCATGCGCAATCGCGCAAATGGAGGAGAAAAATTATGAAGAAAAGAATTTTAGCAACAGTTATGGCACTTACATTAGGCGCAGCAATGCTTACAGCTTGCGGTTCCACGGCAGATGAGACATCTACAAACGAGTCAAGTGTAGTTGATACAACAGTTCCTGCTACAGAGGAAATTTCTACTGAGACTGCTACTACAGAAGAGGCTGCTGACACTGCTGCTACAGAAGAGGCTGGTACAGAAGAAGCTGTTGACACTGCTACTACGGAAGAGGCTGGTACAGAAGAAGCTGTTGACACTGCTACTACAGAAGAGGCTGGTACAGAGACAGCTGATACAGAAGAAGCTACTACAGAGGCAGCTGCTAACTAATCTGTTTAAAGACTAAAAAAATCGAGCAGATTCCTGCTCGATTTTTTTTAGCTTTCTTTGTTATCCGGAATCTGTCTTCCTTCGTGATCCATGTGATAATTGTTTCTGTAGATCAGCTCAGACACTGGCACAAACTGATAACCTGCATCTTTTAATGTCGTGATCAGGGTATCTAATGCCTCCACTGTATACTTAGCACCATTATGACACAAAATAATCGAACCATTTCCGAGATGTTCATTCTGTGTGACAGTCTTTATGATAGTATCCACACCGTAGTCCTTCCAATCAAGACTGTCGACATCCCACTGGATTGGATAATAATTACACTTTCGTGCGACTTTAATCAGCTTAGCGTCATAATCGCCATATGGCGGTCGGAACAGAAACATGTCATATCCAGTAAGCTCTTTGACCTTATCATGCACCGACATGATCTCCTTTTCCTTTTCAGAGTCGGACAGCTGGCTCATATTCTTATGATTCTGGCTGTGGTTTCCAAGATCATGACCTTCTGCAAGTATCATTTTCACATCATCTGGATAGGATTCTACCCATCCGCCTGTCATGAAAAAAGTTACCTTGACATCATGTTTTTTCAATATTTTCATGATTTCCCTGGTGTCGTCATTTCCCCATGCAGCATCGAATGTCAACGCAATCTTTGGTTCCTCAGTCTGCACACAGTAGATTGGCAGCTCCTTTCCTTTCGCACCAGAACTTGCGGGAAGAATTGATCCCGCCTCCCTGTATCGCACTCCCAAGAGCCCTGCAAGCAGCAAAACTGCCACTGCCAGCGCTGTTGTCTTTCTTGGAACATTTACTTTCCGCAAATATGCACTGATATCACGCATATATTGTATCAGTACACCACTTGTCTGTGAATCATTGTCTCCGTTGCTTCTGCCAAGCATAAACTGTCCTCTTGAATCCTTTTTATAAAATATATTATTTTGGCTTCTATTATATGACAATTATCGCTCAAGGGCATTGCAACCGAAATCATACCTCCTGAATACTCCAGCTTCCCCTGTTTTCCACATGAACAGAAAATCTAGTGCCATCTGTCAGGTAGACATTCAATATATCATTATTGTCCTCCGTGACAATATCCTGTATCGGAAGCCCGTTTGTATCATTCAAAATATCAAATAACCGATCCTTAAATTCATTCTTCTCCATTGAATATTCATCCCTTGTACTTCCACTGTAACTATTCTGTATCTCTATTTATAAGACACAACAGCCTTATACCTAACGATATGGTGAGTGACTTTATAGTGAATTGCTATACTTCCATTCATTATATATAATTATGTATGAAAAGTAAAGGAGATTTTCATATGAGACATACAAATGATAATTATGGTAATTTATATCTGCGAATCAATGACATTCTAAAGGCCAAAGGCATCAGCAAAAATCAAATCTGCAAGGATCTGGATATTCCGCGCTCCAATTTCAACAGGTACTGCCGTGATGATTTTCAGAGGATCGATGCCGTACTCATCTGTAAACTGTGCTGGTATCTCAATGTTGAGGCCGGAGAATTGATCAAATACAAGCATTCTGACGAAATCAAATAGGAAATGATCTAAAGGGAACTGTCAAATCTGCGTATTTCCTCTGATACCCTGCAATAATCCTCGGCATTGTCAATCTCATCAATGTAGTGCGGCTTATATGACATCCCGGTGATGCCCACGTCAGATGTGACCTCATTCAGCGCTTCCTCTGCATATACCTGTTTTTTTCCCGACTCCACGAACAGGACAACCCTATCCCGCCAAATCCGGACAGCATCAGCATCGAGTTTGTACAGCGGCTGAAAGGCATAACAGTCTGCCCCAAATATCCGCACGGATACTTTTTTCAGTATTCCATTGCAAAACTGTGCCTTAAAATCTTTTCGCGGCAGGATTTTGTCTTCATGATAAAGACAGAGTGACTTTGCAGGATCAGACAGCATTTCCCACACCAGACCTTCATTAAATACAAGGTCTCCATGCAAAAGCAGAAGCCCCGTATCCAGATAGGCTCTTGCAAGATACATCGAAACAATATAATTTGTCGTCCGATACTGCGGATTGGGCACAAAAACAAAACGCAGCCTGGGATTGTGGCTCTGGCATACTGCTGCCGCTGCTGCAATCTGGTCTGCAAATGGTCCTGTCGTGACGACAAATTCCTCGACGCCGCATGCACTCAGGATCCTGACTTGACGGGCAAAAATTGTCTCTGTATTATAAAGCTCTGCCATGCACTTGGGCTGCAGCCGGGTAAGTCTGCCCATACGGCTTCCCATGCCCGAATTAAATATGACTGCCCGCATCACGGTCTCCTCCCATCATCCTGCACAGCAGATTTTTATTGAGACGCAGAAACAATCTGATATTTTCCCAGAGTGTCACTTGATCCATATATCCCTGCGTTATTCGCACATTCCTATCAGAAAAATACTGCTCTGTATACAGATAGGGCATAAGCAGTGCATCAAACTCGCGAATATTATACCGATAATATGGTTTTGTCAGGCGGACTGCCCCGCTCAGCTCCACAACCTTCCCCACAAAGGACATGCAGTTGTACGCACCTTTCATCCTAAAACCATGCAATACAGGCATTGTAACCATGGAATACAGATGAAACAGATAATGCACCTGCTGCCGTTCCACATGCCTGAGGAAACGATAAACTTTTCTTTTCCCACGCAAGTCCACAGGCAGCCTGAAGATTTTCAGCTTTACCCTGTCGTGTGTACCAAAGCAGTAACAGTCGCGCGTCTCATGCATAAACCCGGCATCAAACGGCGCATAGTGCCGCTTTCTTGAGAACGTGATGAAATCCTCAAAGCTGTCGTCCTTACAGACCGCAATATGCGAATACTCGTATCCCCCAGACAACACCCTTGCAGCCTTTCCAAGCCCCGTATGCGCTTTTACAAGCACAATGTAAATATAGTCATTTCTTATCATATTGATTCAACCTCTGAAACAATTGTATCTGCAGACGTATCATCTCATAATACATCAGCAGCCCGCCAGCCAGAACGACGATATCTGCCGGATTACATGCATATCCACAAAACACAATCGCCCAGTCCCCCTGATAAACGATACCCATGATACAGATCACGGCAAAAAATAAGTGCGTCTCGATCGGACCGAGGCGTGGAAACAGAAACTCGTCCAAATGCAGGATATAGTTCATGGCAGTAAACATCAGCAGTGCGTATACCGGCACCATAAAAATCGCAACATGAAAATGAATCACTCCTGCAAAAGCGAGCGCGATAATCAGATATGTAATATGCAGAATATCTGTCAGCAAGTCAAAATATCCTCCTGCCTTGGAACTCCTGTTCCTCGTCCTTGCCACATATCCATCCAAGTCATCACAGATCAGATGACACGCGAGTCCGCAGATCGTCCCTGCGAGGAACCATCGGTTCCATCCGGACAGCGCAGCACAAATAATTCCCACAAACCCTCCCAGCGCGCCTAAAAGCGTGATCTGATTGGGTGTCACATGCTCTGGAATCCGCTCCCCGATTGTCCTGTACAGAAATTTCTGCACCCCTGTCTCCAGCCTGCTTGGTATAATCTTCTTCATAACATCCCCCTATTGAAAACTCATCCTAAGCTATGCATCATCATTGCGCCGTTTCCGCCGAAACATATTTGCCACAAAAGACCTGATATAATCCCCGTAGTCAATAAAGTCGTATACCCCCTCCTTCTTTGCCTTGAGAAAGAGACGTATAAGCAGCATATAATAGTGAAAGTAAAAGCTTTTCACACTCATATACTCTGGCTGGGCAACAAGGTGAAGATAGTCAAAATGGGAGGGATTGTCTGTGATGATCCTGTCACGGTACTGCTCATAGGTCGGCGTACACAGTTCCGGGGTAAAGATGGAGAGTGCCACATGCCTCAGCTGGTGCTCCTCAATCCATCGGTAAAGCGCCTTGAAATCCTTCGCCCGAAAGCCCAGATCTATGATAAACATTCCCATGATATGGATTCCCAGTTCATTACAGATTAAAACGCTCTGTATGTTGTTATTCACATCGGAACGCTTCCCATAACGCTGCAGATAGGAATCCTCAATCGCCTCAAGTCCCACCAGCACATAGTAAAGTCCGATCTTCCTGAGCTTTTTCATCATATCAGGATTTTGGGCAATGTAATCCGCCCTTCCATAACAGATGTATTTTTTACGTATATTACGTTTTCTGATTCTCTCCACAAACCGGTTCAGCCTGTCCGTATCATACAGGAAATCATCATCTACAATATAGATATTCTCCGCTTTAATCTGCGCGATCTCATCCACCACGTCGTCGATATCGCGGCAGCTCAGCTGTCCCATATTCATCCTGTTTCTGTGGCAGAACACACACCTGTATGGGCAGCCATAAGCAGTCCTGACCCATGCGGCATGACCAAGCTCCAGATACTGATACCGGTGCGGAAAGGCATCAAAATAACTTCTGTCCGGCCGTGGCAGACGCCTGATGTCAAATGGTTCCCCTGCCTGATAATGCCACGCGCCCTCTTTCTGATAGCAGACTCCTGCCAGCCGCTCCAATGCTGCTTCCTTGTGATACACTGTGTACTCCACTATATCCAAAATCTTGTAAATATCAAACGTGGTAAGAATAAAATCTACGTATGGACGATACATTCGCGCATAACAAAGCTGCGCATGCAGCCCACCAATGATTGTCACCGCCCCGCACTCCTTTGCGTACTCGCAGTACTCCAGCATGAAATTTTCCTGCCTCTCCCTGCCGCATATATACACCACATCTGCCTCTGTCTCCTGGATCGCAGGTCCCACACCAAAAGTCTCTACCTGTCCATCATATAGTACAACTTTATGTCCTTCCTTTTTCAACATAGCAGATATATACTCAAGCTCCAGACATTCATTTTCGATGACACCCACGAAATTATACCGTGTTCTTGATATTTCGGGGTGTATCAGCAAAAAGGTAAGTTTACGCCGTCCCATCAGACCTGTCCTCCTTTGTCAGCTCATTGTATGCCACCTTACCCACCAAAGTCCTGGGCAGCTCGTCAATCACTTCATATGTATACGGCCACGAGTATTTTGCGAGATTTTTTTCACAGTGCCTCCTGATGTCCTGCAGCAATTCCTTTCTTTTTTGTACATCCTCCACGTTATCTTTCAGCACGATATAAGCCTTTGCCACCTGTACTTTATAAGGGTGGCCAATACCGACAACACAGGACACCAGAACATCCTTATGCGAATCAATCACATTTTCGATGTACTGCGGATACAGACAGTAACCAGAACTTATGATCAGTCTCTTGAGCCTCTGCCTGAAATAGACAAATCCATCGGAGTCCATCACCCCCAGATCGCCTGTATGAAGCCATATCCTGCCGTCTCCATGCTTTCTGAGCACCTTGTCTGTCTCCTCCCCGTCATTCAGATACCCCTTCATGACTGTCGGACCGTTCAGGACAATCTCGCCTTCCTCGCCATATGGCATTTCCGTGTCAGTCTGCGGCTTTACAATCTTGTAATACGTATCCGGGTAAGGGATTCCGATACTACCCTCCCTGTAACCGTGCAGCGGCGTCAGGCAGCTTCCCGTCACACACTCTGTCAGACCGTAGCCTTCCCTGACTTGCGCGTCAGTCCCATGCTGCCGCAGAAATTGATCCACTTTTTGTTTGAGAGCGGCAGACAGCGAATCGCCGCCTGATATGACACATTTCAAAAATGACAGATCATATCCTGCAAGCCGTTCACTCTCTAACAATGCCTCATACAAAGTTGGCACACCAGCTATGATGTTTGGCTTGTGCCTTCGGAGCAGCCTGTCAAAGTGTCCTGCATCAAATCTGGGGAGCAGAATGTCCATACACCCCGCGCACAGTGCCGTATGAATACAGATCCCAAGTCCAAATCCATGAAAAACGGGCATAATGGCAAGAAGCCGGTCTCCCGGCCGCAGACAGGCGCACATCTCCTCCCCCTGCATTGCCAGCGCGTTAAAATTCAGGTTTGTGAGCTCGATTCCCTTGGGATAACCTGTCGTGCCACCACTGTATAAAATCGCTGCCACATCATCTCCCTTGCTGCGGCGCTCCGTGCCGCCGGATTCCCGCCCTCCCTTTTTTCCTAATGCCCTGAACTTTTTCCAGGATATACAGCCTGACATGTGACCTGGCACTGGATTTTTGGGCTTTGCATTGGCGCCGTTTGTCAGGTAATAGCCAAGTTTCATATGAATTGGCATAGAATCCGCCACTGACACAAGGATACACCGCTTCAGCCCCGTCTCCCGCATAATCTCATGAATCTTCGGAAAACAGAGATCAACAGCCACAATATATTCACTCTCCGAGACTGTCACATAATGCCTGATCTCAACTGCAGCGGACAATGGGTGAATCATGTTCGCCACAGCTCCAATCTTGTTCAGCGCATAAAAGCTTATGACCGCCTCCGGCGTGTTGGGCATACAGATACTTACCCTGTCGCCGCGCTTCACGCCAAGCTGCAAAAAGGCATTTGCACAGGTTTCGATCTCACGGTGCAGGTGGGCATAAGTTGCTTTTCGCCCAAAATAATCATAACTAATGTTATCTGAAAACCGCTCTGTCCTGCGCTCCATATATTCATATAGGGACAGCTCCTGCGGATACTCAAGATGCGCCCTGACCCCCTCGTAAAAGGCATACCATGGTGTCTTAATCTGATCCGTCTGCATGTGTATCCTCCTATATATCCATTTCCTGTACCAAAAGCCCTTTGATTGTATTGTAAAGCAGCGTATTTGCCTCCTCCACTGTAAGCGTCGTTACGTCAATCGGTTCCCCGAACCTGATCTGAAGATTCCTGCTCCGAAACCGGTAATCCCCCGTGATCGCATATGGTATGATTCTGCTCTGCGCCCTTTTTGCCATCACAACCGCCCCATATTTGAAAGGCAGCAGGATCTGGTCTGTGTAGTTTCGCTTTGCCTCTGGCGATACGTTGATAATACAGTCATTCCTCAGATACTCCACTGATTTGTCAAGTGCCGCCGGATTATGCGCTGCATGGAGGTCTACCGGAATCGTCCCAACACCGCGAAACAGCCATCCAAAAGCACCGTCGTGGAGATCTTTCTTGGCAAGTGTATGTACTGTCCTGTTCGTACAGCAGTCCACAAGGATTGGATCCAGTGCATGTTTGTGATTGCCCGCCAAAACTGCCCTTCCCTCTTTTGGTATCAGGGATTTGTTCACGATTCCGGGACGGTATACTGCCATAAACAGGGCATAAAAAATTGTTCTGATTACCTTATATAATAAAGGATTTTTCTGACGGTTTGTCATTTTTGCCGCGTCCTTTCTGACCAAAACGATATTATGTTACAGTAAACGCTAATTATATCTGCGTTTACTATACAAAGACAGTATACACGATTTTCCCTTTTAGCACAATTCATAAATGGAAATCTGAATTTTTATCTGATTTGTTGTAAACTATGCATAAAATTGGTGCAAAAACAATCAGATTGTGAATTGCCAGCCAAAAGGGATTCGTGTATAATAGTAGCAAAATAATTCCAATGAAAAACAATAGAGAAGGAACATACACCAATGAACAACAAACTCGTTAAAGCCATCAATTGTATCATCTATTCGTGCATTCTATTCATAGCATCCAACTTTTTTGTCATAAAAGGCAGGACAAGCCTGTACTGGATTTTCCTCATTCTATATGCTGTAGTCAATATCTTTCCCACATCTGTCCTTCCCCGCACCAAACGCCTCAAAGCCTGCGCAAAGGGAAACGCCCTGCTCACGGAATTTCTAGGCTCTGCTGCCCTGTCTGTCATTTTATTGATCCTGGGCTTTACCAATCTGCTTTCTATCGAAAATATGTTCCAGAATCCTAAGCTATGGATTATCAATACACTGCTTGCCATCGTGTTGGAAGCGATTGTGTTCTGGAACGGCATGCTCCGCGTCTTCTTCTCCTCAGAACAGCTTGGCATCAAGACACGCGTGACCGCTGTCGTCTGTGGCATGATACCAGTCATCCATCTTTTCGTCCTCGGAAAAATGATACGGCTTGTATCCGATGAGATCACGCTGGAAAACCGGAAGATCATCATTGACGAGCAGCGCCGTGCACAGCAAATCTGCGCCACAAAATATCCTATACTCATGGTGCATGGCGTTTTCTTCCGTGACTTTCGCTACTTCAACTACTGGGGACGTATTCCCGGTGCGCTTGAAACAAACGGCGCCAGGGTATTTTACGGAGAACACCAGTCCGCAGCTTCTGTTGGGACCAGCGGGCATGAGATCGCAGAGCGAATCTTGCAGATCGCTGCGGAAACTGGCTGTGACAAGGTGAATATCATCGCCCACTCCAAAGGTGGTCTGGACTGCAGATATGCGCTGAACCTTCCAGGCATCGCAGAACATGTCGCCACTCTTACAACCGTCAGCACCCCGCACGAGGGCTGTGAGTTTGCGGACTATCTGCTCACAAAGATTCCACAGACGGAGCAGAATGCTGTGGCAAGGACTTACAATGCAGCGCTGTCAAAGCTCGGAGATCCCAATCCCGACTTCCTGGCAGCGGTTCACAACCTCACCGCCTCCTTCTGTAAGGATTTCAATGAAAAGTATCCTGATGTCCCCGGCATTCTGTATCAAAGTGTCGGTTCCAAACTCAACAAGGCAGGCAGCGGGCGTTTTCCACTGAACTTTACCTATCACCTTGCCAAATACTTTGACGGGGCAAACGACGGTCTTGTAAGCGAAAAATCCTTTCCCTGGGGAAAAACGTTCCAGATGCTCACCGTAAACGGAAACCGCGGCATCTCACACGGCGATATGATTGACTTGAACCGCGAGAATATCCCGGAATTTGATGTCAGGGAATTCTATGTACAGCTCGTGGCAAAACTAAAACAGAGTGGATATTAATATTCCCACTCTGTTTTTATGCACAGGGGTGCTCCCCCTATTTGGCAGTCAGCCTGTCAAGCACATCAAAATAGTCCTCGAATGTCTTCCTGCAGCACATCGGATCTGCAATCCCAATTCCTTCCACCCGCAGCCCAACCAGCGCAAATGCCATCGCCATGCGGTGGTCCTCATAAGTCTGCACAACTGCCGGCTTTGGCATACCAGGGTGTATTGTGATAGCACCTGGCTCCTCCTCACAAGAAACACCAAGTCTTACGAGCTCTGTCACGATCGCATGGATTCGGTCAGACTCCTGCAGCCTGATATGTCCTATATTTTCAATACGGACATCTCCGTCCGCAAAAGGCGCAAGCGCCGCAAGTGTCATGGTCTGGTCAGAAAAATCCTTCATGTCCACTGTGATGCCTTTTAACCTGCCATCCGCTGCCCCCCGCACCTCGATACCTCCAGGAGCATCACAGACTGTACAGCCCATCTGTTCCAACAGCCCTAAAAACTTCAAGTCGCCCTGCATACACTCCCATGTGACATGCCTGACCACAGCCCTTCCGCCCGTGAGCGCCGCCGCTGCGTAGAAATAGCACGCCGCAGACACGTCTGGCTCAATCTGGCAGCAGCCGGACCGATATGCAATCCCACACTGCATTGTGTAATTTACACCGTCAAAATCAACCTTCGCACCGAGCTGCTCCATCATTTTGCGCGTAATCCGTATGTATGCGCCGTCCTTGCGCTCACTTGTGACCTCAATGCGTAACCCCTGCTTCACCATCGGCGAAATCAGCATCAAGGCGCTCAAAAACTGTGTGCTTTCGCTGATATCCAGCTTTACCTGACACATTTCATGCGTGGGCAGCCTGCCGCCGATTCCCCTGATACACACAGGCAGAAAGCCCTGTTTCTCGAGACAGGTGATTTCTGCCCCCATACTTTCCATCACCTCAAAAAGCGGTTTCATGGGGCGCTTTTTCATCTGCTCCGAGGCATTTACCACAAAGGTTCCCTCTGCCATCGCAAGCATTGCCGTCAGAAACCTCGCGGCAGTTCCCGCACTCCCGACATAGATCTCACCCTTTGTGACAGGGATTCTTCCGTTTAATCCCTCCACTGTAACGATTTTTGCCGCCTCGTCAATCTCCACCCGAAAGCCGAGTGCCTGCAATGAACCAAGAAAATATCTCGAATCATCGCTAAACAGCACTCCTTTCAGCGTCGTCGTGCCATCCGCCAGCGCTGCCATCAGAAGCGCCCTGTTGGTCATGCTCTTAGAGCCCGGCACCTCGACTACCCAGTCAATGGGAGCGGCGGGCTTGTGTACTTTATAAGTTTCCCCCATCACATCACTGTTCCTTTCACTTTGTAACCTGATACTATAAACGTATTCTGTAGTTCCTCATAAGTATTAAAATGCATAAGCTGATCACACTTTGGATTGTACATAAAAGCTATTTCATTTAATAAATCCATACCTAAAGTATAGTCTGTAATTTGATTATCAAATGTAATCCAAATATCCTTATCTGTCAGATGTACACCCTCTCCCAATGTAAGCGAAGCAATATGATATTTATAAAATCTTACATATGCTCCACCGACAAACTATTCTTAAATGAACCCTCCTGCAGCGAACGCCCCAAAGCCCTATAAAAACAACAAGTATATAATGCACCAGTATCAACTACAAACTTTACAGTCTTTACCTTGGGTTTGTCATATATGGTGCCAATTACAAGTCTACACTCTACATTAAACCTATTACCATTTAAAATTATACTATGCAAACATCTCACTTCAGCGCCTAAATATTATAAAACCATTACTTCCTAACTACATACTGCATACCTACACCGCCACCATTATTATAACTTCCATCTATCATGCACTCAATGCCATCGTCTTCCAATTGATCCATATAATCAAAAAGTGTCACATAAGAATCTGACGATGTGCTCACTGCTTATAAATACCCCTTAGTCATTGTGCCTTTTTCTCTTACAAAATCGCTTATAACAAATTTGCAATTTCTATATTTTTGCTGGATATCTTCAACATTCTGCAGTTCTTTACTGTCAATCAGCTCAACCATTGCCATACCTTCTTTCATCATATTTATTCATAATTCAAATATTATCACACTGTCAGACATTTCACAACCCCCACAGTATCAAAAGCCTACTGTACTACGAACAGTTCATGCAGTGCCCTTGTGGCAGCTACATACAAAAGCTTTGCAAGTTTTGGATTGTCCTTGTACCCCCGCAGGTCCGGCTTCCACAAAAGAACACAGTCAAACTCAAGTCCCTTCGTCTCCGGCACCGTGAGCACCATCACACCTTTGCTGAAACCGCTCTTGTCCGAGTCCGTAAGCTGTATCTGACGGCTGAGGCGCTTGATGACACCCTCTTTCTCCTCGTCCGAAAAACAGATCACCGCCATGGTCTCATAACCTTTCTGCCGCATGTCTGTTATGATATCCACCGTCATGCCAGCCGCTTCCTCCATCGAAATACTCTCGACAAAATGCACTGGCTCGCCATGTCTGATTACCGGTTCTATTTTATAAGCCCCCCTTGACGCACTGCTCAGTATCTTTCCCGCAAAGTCTGATATCTCAATCGTATTCCGGTAGCTTTTTGCCAGCACGCGGAAACTGTCAGCAGCACTGCCAAAAATCTTCTGCCGCATATCATGCCACTCATTCATGCCACACTCATAATTGACATTCTGTGACACATCACCCATGATGGTAAAGAAACACGCTGGCAACACTGTCCGCAGCGCATAGTACACGATCGGTCCAAAGTCCTGTGCCTCGTCGATGAAAATCTGACCAAACTCCTCATCTGGCTTTCTCTGCAAAGTTCTGTAATAAATGATCAGCATCGCCGCAATGTCATACACATCAAAAACACCGCGTGACACCTGATCGGCAACAGGCGCCATATCGATATAATATGTATTTCCGTACACCTCCAGAAACTGCAGGTACAGACTCACTACACTGCCTTTGTAACAGTGTTTTGAGAAATAATTCTTGTATTGTACGAGCTTCTTCTTGTAGATGCCGACCTCCTCACGATCCTGACACTGCAGTTTGATGCGGTTTCGCAGCCGTTCATCGAGTGTTACCAAAAGTCGGTTGATGGAAAAGCTGGGATTTCCGTTAATGAAATTGTCATTGTTTTTCTGGGACAGGAGTATGCCAATGTCCTCATCACACACGACACAGTTTCCAAGGATATGGTCGCGAAGCCGCTGGAGATGCTGTTCCAGCTCTGATGCGAAAAGCATCTTGCTCTTCCACGCGAGACCAGGCGATGGCGGTACGATCTTATATTTTTTCTTCCATTCTTTTTTCAGTAAATGTGCCAGGAGCTCATCCATGCGCATATGCTTCACATCATACACGTCCAGCTCCGGAAGACCGCCCGTAATATAGTCGATTAGGATATCACTTCCTCCCACGATACAGAACTCATTGGACATAAAACGCTCTTTATAGTTGTACATGATATAGGAAATCCTGTGCATCGCCACCGTTGTCTTTCCGCTCCCTGCCACTCCCTGCACGAGGATATTGTGAAATGGGCTCTCCCGTATGATCTCATTCTGCTCCTTCTGTATCGTGGCGATGATATCACCGAGCACGGCGTCCCTGTTCTTGCTCAGATACTTCACCAGCAGTTCGTCATTTGCAGCCACATCACTGTCGTAAAAGCCCAGCAGACACCCCTCCTCAATGTCGAAAGTGCGTTTCAGATTCAAGTCTATATGGTACTCGCGCCCCTTTCCGTCACTGTTGCTGTCCGGGATACTGTAAGTGCACTCCCCGATTTCGTTTTCATAATAAACACTGGAAATCGGTGCCCGCCAGTCGACGATCTCCACGTTGATCTTATCCCGCAGGACACCGTGCTTTCCAATGTAGATGGATTCAAACAGTTGTTCTTCCATATTGCGGTAATCAATCCTGCCAAAAAACGGCTTGTCATATGCTGCCTGATTCTTGTTCAGCTGGTTCATGCTGTGCTCCTCTAAGCTTCGGGAAGTCATCATCTGGTCATACAGTTCGACATTGCCGCTCTGCACTGCATCAAATAACTCCTTCGTCTCCTTATGCCGCGCTTCATATTGCTGCCTGTACTCCTCAATATTAGTAGCGATCAGTGACCTGCATTCCCTTAAATGCGCTTCCTCCTTCCGCCATTCTTTGTTCTCTGATGTTTTGTTCTCTGACATATTTTACCCATACCTTTCCAGGAACTGAAATTGTTCCTTACCTGCATCTGCGCAGGTTTATACATGTACTTCCCATTCAATGCTGCCCAGGGATGACCTTGCAGCATTCTCTAACAGGGTTGCATGTTGTGATTGTTATGTTACAGTTCAGCCTAGGACTTTGCACCACGCAGCAAAGTCCGTAAGTAAGTGTAGTGGCTGAGATGCATCAAGCCATGGTACGTGGATTTGACACCACGAAGTGGTTTTACATGGCTTGATGCTTGTAACAGGAAGCCGAAGGCTGAACTGTTACATTGTTACAAATATCATTATAACTTGGAACAAAAAAAATACTAGACTTATATTTTCTGTTATGATATAGTGTTGTATAGAGCCGTAAATAAAAAACACTTTAGCAAGCTAAAGTGTTTTTTATTTATCTGGAATTTATAGATTCTTTACTTTCAAAAAATCAAGATAATGGTCCGTCTCAATCGGTTTAGAGAAATAGTAACCCTGTATGTAATCAATCCCTAACCGCTCAAGTTCCCTGAGCTGTTCCGCTGTCTCCACTCCTTCTGCTACCACCTTTAGTCCCATCCCCTGTATCATATCCGTTGCAGCCTGTAGTACATATCTTGCCTTTTCACTCTCAAAATACGCCTGTGTCATATCCCTGTCGAACTTAACAATGTGCACTGGCATATCCACGATATAATTCAGATTGGACTGACCATTTCCGAAATCATCAAGGGAAAAGCTCACGCCGTAATTGATCAATGCCTTCATGTTATCCAGCAGTGTCTTTCGCATGACAATGGACGCCGATTCCGTGATCTCCAGATTGATAAATGCCGGATTGATTTTGTATCTGTCCATAATATCACTGTAGCATTTTGCCAGTGATTTTGCCTCGCACTGAACGACCGACAGATTGATCTCAATATACTCCACACCATACTGTTCTGGAGCATGTTCTGTGATGAACTTACACACCTTTTCGAATACACGCTCACCGAGCCTTACGATCAGACCAGTTTCCTCAGCAATCGGTATAAACAGTCCGGGAGGAATGATACTTCCGTCTTCCCTTCGGATACGCACAAGCGCTTCAGCTGAGACAAACTTTTTGGTATGTGTCGAATAAATCGGCTGGAAGAACACTTCCACCCTGTCCTCCTCCATCGCCGTTACAATCGTTGCGAGCATCGCATCCCGTTCCTTCTTTTTTGCCACACTGTTTTCATCAATGACATTCACATGACTTTCAGGATTGTCTATGATATGCGCCCTGAAATACCTGAGAAATCCCAGCATTTCATCGGCATTGTCAGCCACCCTTCCTGACGGAACCATCACATAATATGGCTGTAAGCTTACCGGAGTTATATTTTCCACTTCCTCCAGCCACTCTCTCTGAAACCGGCTATTGATCATATTATATGCGCGTTCCATCTGCTCAGTGTTGTCAAATACAAGCGAAAATTCCCTGTCGTCTGTCTTAAACTTCTTTGTCTCCGGAATCCTTCTGATCAGCTCCGTTACTTCTGACATGATGTCAGCCATATGTTCGATCCGGATGTCGCCGGAATGCGCATTGTCAAGTGAAACCAGCATACCAGCAACTTCCTCACCGCTATTATATTTATACTTTACATAGTCCGTAAAGGCCCTCGCGTTGAAAAAACCAGTCTTTCTGTCGATGTTCGCCTCCGGATTCTCGAGTTCGAAAAACAGGATAAAAATGCCCAATGCACCCGCAAACCCAACTAACAGAACCTGATTGTTCAAAAGCTGGATCACCGCTGAAACCAGCCATATCACCATCCAGGTCCGGATCGCCCTGCTCCGTCTGGGATTCATCCCGTTTCCCTGTTTCGTTGTATAGAACAGTGTTACCAGTATGAGCGATACTGCGCCTATATAAGTTGCGATACAAGCTGAACCAATGTCATTTAGTTAAGCAAGTGTATTAAAAATGCCTTATTTATGAGCTTTTCGAGTTCTTTCGTAGGCTATTTTTGTAAAAATTTTAGTTACACCCCTCCGATTTTAAAGGAGGGTGTAACCAAAAAATGCATGAAATTGGTATATAAATTGCTGATAACCCCAGTGTTTATAAGGGTTCGCTTAACTTAATGACATTGCAAGCTGAACCGTAAGTGTACACATTCCTTCCCTCACAATAGATATGAATCGGCAGCAGGAATATGACCACACCAACAGCAGCTACCGCAAACCCCATCCGTTTCACAAATCCGTTCATCTTTGTAAGACTGAAAACATCTGCACAGGCGTAGACCAACGCCGCATAGCCTGTTCCCACCAGGGATACCAGATACATTTTACATTCCGCCCTTACAAGCAGCCCCGGAAAACGATCTTGATTCACAATGAGTATCACCGACAGGATATCGAGCACAAGGCATCCCATGCATGTATACAGCGCACGCCGGAACAAAGCTTCCGTATACAGCCCGACCGTGTCCTGCCTCTTATAAAAATACAATATCAGCAACAAAATAATCAATCCGCAGACCTGCATCTGAATATTCATATCACCAGTCCCTTTCACCGCTTCAATTTACATTGCTTTTATTGTATCATTAAAATATTATAATTGCAAATTCCCTCAATTTTCGATTCCTATTTCATACGGATTACCATTTCCTCAAATTCCTGCTCTGTATCCACAAAATGAAATGGTTCGTATTCACCATAAGCAGATGGGCGGCTGAGCGTTACCAGCTGAAACACATACTGAAACAAAAAACACCTACATCAACCACTTAGGAACTGTTCAAGAATAACATGTACACCTTGACTTGTCTATTTCTCCGATTGCACAGGTCAAAAAGCCTCTTCGCGGCCTGGTCGGCGGCTGTAGGCGAATGCCTCTATCTTTCAGGCTGTCAGCGTATGCCAACATCCTCTGCACAGTTCCATCGGACTGTACAGAAATATCAACATATATTTATTTCGCTACTATTCCCAATGTATCTGCAATTGCTTCTTATGCTTTGCACAATCCGACAAATATAGATTGATCAATGTCTGATATGGTATGCCTGATTCCTCACTCTGTTCCTTAAAGAACTCCACTATATCCGTATCAATATTTATCATAATTTGTTTTTTCATTCTTTTAGCATAAGGATTTTTTCTTGGGTTCAGATTTTCAATATCATATTCTTCCCTCATTGATTCCACCCACCTCCTGCATATCTGTTATACGTCTTTGTTTCATGCGTTTTACCATTTCCTCAAATTCCTGCTCTGTATCAACAAAATGATATGGTTCGTATTCGCCATAAGCAGACGGGCGGCTGAGCGTTACCAGCTGAATATCATCATATCCTACAATCTGTATCAACCTTTCTTTAAAATCTGCTAAGTGTTGACCATGCATCATCTGCAGAGCCACACACCCTGTATCGTTAAATTTTTTCGCTATCAGATAGCACATAATCCAACATCTCCTTAAATTCATTCTCATTTCTAATTTTAGCATTCTCATATGACCGACGCAAGATGCAGCCAATTTGATTATCATATCCCCTTTTGTAAACATACTTATGCAGCCAATTATTGAATTACCTATCATAATATGTATTATACTGAATTTCAATCGGATAATGAAAACTGCTTAATTGAAAATATATATGCACTCCCCGATATCCATCATTTGCCGCTTTTCCACTAGACATATCCGCCACACGAATATTCTCACATGCCTGCAATTTCAGCACATCCTCGTAATTATCACAAAGGGTACGAAATCCTAAAATATCATTAAAAACCTTAGCGGTCTGATGATCTGGATAATATCTGTCATATTTCAGCATTGCTGATTGAATACTTTTAATACGATAATCTATTGTAATATTATGAAGATATTCACAGGTATCATACCATTTATTCACTTGTATCAGCTCATCAAACAACAGATTTTTATCAAAATAATGTAGATTTTTCTTCAGCCGTATTCCTAAATCAGACCGATATGACAACTTCTTTAACAAAACAAGCGACAAACCATCTCTTTTCAATATACTTTCCACTTTTTCCCCTTCCTGTAAATCTGTTTTCATCAATCGTTTCATTACCTACCTGATTACAACTGAACCAAAACATGTTCTTTCCTAACATGCACTCAAGCAGGGTTCGTTTCCCTACTTCAAACACATATTACAACAGTAACCATCAACAAGACTTTATTCAATTTCCATATATTGATATTTCAATATCAAAGCGTTAAGTCCCACATCATCAAAAACTTCGCCTTTGTATGTCATATCACAAAGAACATTCAAATCATGATAAATCTCTGAGGACAAATGCTTCTTTACTTCATAAAGCATAGAACATATCCTCTCCCTAATCCCGGTAAGTATATGTGAAAGATATCCATTGTCTTCATCAGCCGAAAGTAATTCACAATTTTTTGAATAAACCCACAGTTCCTGTGCAATCTCGCCAATGTATCTAACATATGAATCATCATTTTTCTGGGCTGCAATTTTATATCACTATCAAAACATGCAATCATCTTTAATGTCACATCTATTGGAAATGGTGTGGATAGTAAACCCATTGACATCTGATCTCCTGAGACCAAAACCTGATGTATCGCTTCCAAATATTGTTTTGTAAATCTAAGTCCCTTGGGGAAAATATCTCCCTCCTCATTACACCACATAAGAATTAAATAATCAAAAGGAAATTCAGGAATAAATGCAACACTTGCAATGAAATCCTGAGCCATCACTTCATCTGTAATATCAAACGACCTAAGAAGGATTGGATAACAATTAAATATTCCTTCCTCATATATACGTATTGGAAATTCTGCTTTATACTGTTTTGGAATAATCTCTAATGCAGAATTTACTCCATCAAGTTCTTTCTTGCGCACAGATAAATACCAGTTTTTCACAAGATATTTATTAAAATTTTTATCTGCTTGATGCTGTACATAATAATTGCAACACATATATGTTTCGATCAATTTCTGATTCTCCTGTTCACACAACTCTTTATGTTTATTTTGTAATATCCTGTCCAATGACATATGTTCAAAAAAATTCTGCATTAATGAAAGTGCTGCTATTGCATGTTTTAAATTGCCAAGTGCTAAGTTTTGCATCTTTATATCTCTTTTAATAAGTCCTGCCACTTGATTTGAAAAATTCTGTATACTGCCAAAATATTCTCTTTGAACCCCATCAAATTGTTTTGGTAGCTCTGGCGAATCCTCAAATGGTCTATGTTCTTTCGGATATGATAACACCCCGCGTGTAAATGCGTCATATTGCTGCCTTTTCTCATCAAATTCTGCACCTATGCTTCCAATTGTCCTTCCCTCCAGCAATCTATATATGCATTTACAAACTTTCTCCATTAATTCGCAGACACACTTACGGGTATTAAACCAATGTTCAAGCCATTCAACTACTTTGTCAAACTCGTAATTACTCTGTATAGTAATTAACCATAACGAGGTAAGGTCTTGGCGAAACATAATCACTAAATTTCTAATCGGCATCTCTTTATGGGCATCATCAGGTATCGTATATGCGTCTAGTGCATCTAAGTGAGGCATTATCGTATCTGAACGATAAACTTTAAAAATAGGTAACATCCTGCAAATTGTTTTCAAACGCGAAACACTTTCCTCATTTCCTTTTTCTATCTCACTGCTCCTAAGAATATATTCAACATGTATATCTTCTCTATCATCACTGACATACAACCTATGAGACTGTGTCTTGTGTTTGAGATAAGTTAATATATGTTGAAGGTTCGACTCTACAAAGTTAAGATACCCCTTCTTATTGCCACAAAAAGATGTGTACATCAATAAAGACAATGTATCAATATTGCATTTTTCTGGATTTGACCATAGATTTTCTAAATTGATATTTTGTGACAAATTCATTGAAGAATAAATATGATAAAGCCAGTCTGCTATAACTGCATATGAATCCAGATCTACAATTTCTATCGTATTCAGATTTTTTAGTTTTTCATATAATTTAAAACTTAGTATATATACATCTGTCTTAGATAATTCAATCTTAGCAACACGATCCCTTAAACGAATTAAATATTGAATATTTTCATCATTGGGAGACATTTCAGCGAGACTATCAAGCGTTTCCAATGATTCACCAAATTCTTCGAATTTTTCAAACGGACATAACTCTGTCGCAAAAACAAACAATCCCCCTCGCGAATTTGCATCATTAAAGGCGTCCCGATTGTCTAAAAAATATTGTCTAACACTTCCCGAAAAAGTCTCACGGATTGCAGACACAAAACATTTCAAATTTGTAATATCCCACCATTGATTCACAAAATTTGAATAAAATTCCTCTTTGTCAAACCCGAACTCAGGATAGTGAGAAAAAAGCACTGGAAAATCTTGAATATCTGCAATCTTTGTAATTTCAAGAGCAGTTTCAGCAAGTGAATAATATTCGTGCAGGCGGTCCACAATATGCTGTGACCGCACTGGATGCAGCCCTTCAATATAATCTCCATCCAAACTAACATGGACTAAAAACTCGTCCTCCATGCTTTTTAACAATTCCCCAATATCACACCCTGCTTTTATCGTCATCCTTTGCAAAAGTTCCCTTGTTGGTAATTTCGTTCCACATACATCCGCAAAACATACCTTTCTCAATATATCAAATTTGATACCACCTACAGTAGAAGTCCCAATCTCTTTCATTTGTGCAGATATACGTTCTGCAATCATCACTCCATGTGTAAGGAGATACACGTATTCAATTAACAATTTCCTGTCAGCTATCTTTGCCCATGAACTTTTCCAATCTGTCATTTCAGGATGCAAATATCCTGAACGCTGTAGTGTATGAAAAATTTTTGCTGCCTCATTCTCCGAAAGAAAAGGTTTTATAATATTTATCGAGTGTAAATTGCTCAAATCCCCACCGTAATTATACCAATCATTCTCCCTTGAAGTTACTAACAACCTATAATTCTGCATAACATTTGATTGCATAAGTTGAGCAAGCTCGTTCCATTTGCTTAGATGTGCATCCAAATTATCAAGTAAAATCAACGGCTTTTCTCCAAGTCTTGTTCTGGCGCGAAAGTAATCTACAATATGACCAAGTTCTTGCACATCCTTGCAGCACGATATTTGATATGGGGTGTATTCAGATTGTAGGGCAAACTGCGTTTTTAGTGCCAATGAAGTCTTTCCTTGCCCACTCGATGATTTTATTACAGTGATCGTATTATTATGAATAGAATCTATTAGTTCTTTTTCAATTGCTGGACGGGATACAGGCAGATTATTTGCTATATCAGCAGGCGTAGCCTTTTTACCCTCATAGTAGTCAGATAACTTGTCAGAACCAGTAAAATCTATTCGTTTTATCCAACTATGTGCAGGATTTTGTGCACCTTTACTAATATCGAATTTGATAGCTTCTATACACTGTTGTATCTCTTTTAGCGTAATTTTTCCGCGATTTTCCATCTTATCAACGCAAAACATCTTTATGCCATTTGCAAACAATTTAATATTGCCAGTTGTAATATTGTACCTCTTGATCAATGCACGTTCAACACTATCCTCTAGTGATTTCTTTTCTACATTCTCAAACGAAATCTTAGAAATAAAGTCATCAAACTCATACACATCCCAATTCCAGAGAACATTTTCCTTTTTGATTTTTTCGATCACATTCTTCCAATATTTTCGAGAATCTGCATCTAAATTTCCATGAAATAATTTACTTAAATTCCCCACTGCAGGTACAAAATCATAAACCAGTTTAAAACTTCTATTTTTATCAATCAGATACGTCTCGAGAAAATTCTTTATTACGCTTGACATAAAACTGGCGTCTTGTCTCACAGTAGAATATTTCAATTGGATATGCGTAATCGAATTCTTATCATTTGCACAAATAGTGTAATCAATATCCTCGATACCTTCAAGATTAAATACAACACTTTCATTCATTTCAGATAACATTAGATAGCAGGAATAAAGAAATTGATAGGAATACCCTCGTAACGCAAGTTGTCCACCATTTCTCGATTCCTGTAACATTGTAATAGTTGTCTTTGGTTTAGGTGCTGCTTTCATCTTCTTTTTTGCCATAGTGCTTTCATTTTCTCCTGTTTTTGCCAAATTCATAATTTTTAAAACACAAGAACATACAAAAAGTGCCTACATCAACCCTTAAGCCAATGTAAGCCACTCCTTTTTTCTATCAATTCTGATTCATCTTCGCCAACTTCGCGGCCTGGTCGGCGGCGATACATGCATCGATGATCTCCTGTATATCCCCGTTCATCACCTTATCAAGTTTATATATCGTAAGGTTAATACGATGATCCGTCACGCGTCCCTGCGGAAAGTTATAAGTGCGGATCTTCTCTGAGCGGTCGCCTGTACCGATCTGGCTCCTGCGCATCTCTGCCTCCGCGTCATGGCGCTGCTGCTGTTCCATGTCATACAGCTTTGCTTTCAGCAGTGCAAACGCCTTTGCCTTATTCTGCAGCTGTGACTTCTCTGTCTGGCTATACACGACAATTCCTGTCGGATAATGTGTCAGACGCACCGCAGAGTCTGTCGTATTCACGCATTGACCTCCATTTCCGGACGCGCGCATCACATCGATGCGGATATCTTTGTCCTCGATGACAATGTCAATATCGTCGTCAACCTCCGGCATCACTGCCACACTGATTGTGGAAGTGTGAATCCGCCCTCCTGACTCTGTCTCCGGCACGCGCTGTACACGGTGCACACCTGACTCATACTTCATAACGGAATACGCACCCTGTCCCGAAATCATAAAGGTAACACTCTTCATGCCGCCAATTCCGATTTCCTCACACTCCGCAAGCTCGACTTTCCAGCGTCTGCCTTCTGCATAATGGACATACATTCTATAAATCTCTGCTGCAAACAGTGCTGCCTCATCACCGCCCGCACCTGCACGGATTTCTACGATGACATTCTTGTCATCATTGGGATCTTTTGGAAGAAGGAGAATCTTCATCTCCGTCTCGAGTTCCTCGATGCGTTTCTTGGCATCATTCAACTCCTCCTTCAACATCTCCCTCATTTCCTCGTCACTCTCTGAATCCAGCAGAGCCAGAGAGTCCTCTACTGTCTCGTTACATTTCTTATATTCCTTGTACGCCTCAACGAGCGGTGTCAGGTCACTCTGTTCCTTCATCAGTGCCCGAAAACGCTTCTGGTCCTCTGTTACCGTCGGCTCATTGAGCTCATTTAAGATTTCCTCAAAACGATGAAGCAAATCCTCTAACTTATCAAACATTACAAAACCTCCTACTACTTATCCTTTCACTCCGCTGACCACCCTGTCCAGTCCAGCGTAATCCTTGAATGTCTCAACCTGTTCCAATCCCGCCTTCCGCATGAGGGACATCACAGCTTCCCCCTGCTCACAGCCGATTTCAAAAAGCAGATGTGCACCCGTTCTCATATAGATCGGTGCCTCCGCAACAATCCTTCTATAGAAATATAACCCGTCCTCTCCACCGTCAAGCGCCAAAATCGGCTCATGTTCGCGCACCTCTGGCATCAGTGTATCAATCACTGCCGTCTCAATATAAGGCGGATTGGACACAATCATGTCAAATAATCTGTCCGTAGTCTTACCTGATACAAAATCCGCAAGCGGTGCAAACAGATCCCCCTCGAGAAAAGCTGCTTCAAGCCCGATCCGCTGTGCATTTTCCCTTGCGACCATCAGTGCCTTATCAGAAATATCAATCCCAATACCTTCGCACTCATTGCTGTATTTCAGCAGGCTTAACAGAATACAGCCCGATCCCGTGCACAGGTCAAGAATACGCATCCCATCACCAAGGTAGTGCATCGCCTCCTCAACAAGGATTTCCGTATCCTGCCTCGGTATCAGTGTATATTCATTCACTTTGAAACAAAGCCCCATAAACTCCTGTTCGCCGACAATGTACTGCAGCGGAATCCGCGCCGCCCTTTTCTCGATAACTGTCCTGTAAAACTGTTCTTCCATACTGCTGCGCTCGCGGTCTGCATGAACAAGCAATTCATTTCTGTCCGTGCGGCAAATATACTCAAGCAAAAGTCTCGCGTCCAGAGCCGCTTCAGCAACTCCTGCCGCCTCAAGTTTTAACTTCCCATACTCATAAAACTCCCTGTACGTCATAAGTCATCTGCCTCATAACCAAATGTCTCTGTCAGATATGCTTTCCAGTCAAACACCGCCTCCACAGAAGCGATGGCAACCATCACCATATCCTCATCTGGCTCCTTTGTCGTAAGACGCTGCATCCACATTCCCGGTGCCGATATGATGCGGATCAGGATATTATTGCTCTTTCCAGCAATCCTGATGATCTCATAAGATATCCCCGCGATCACTGGTACAAGAAGCAGCCGCAGAACGAGTTTCAACACCATATTGTCAACCCTGATAAAAAAGAATACGATCACACTCACAAGCACAACAAACAGCAGAAAACTGGTTCCGCAGCGCTTGTGCTGTCTGGAACTCCTCATAACGTTCTTCACCGTGAGCGGTCGCCCTCTCTCAATACAGTTAATGCATTTGTGCTCCGCCCCGTGGTACATATACAGCCGTCTGATGTCTTTCATCAGTGATATGGAAACAATATACCCCACAAAGATAAGGATTCTCAAAGTGCCCTCCAATATTGCAACAAGACTCGCATTGCGGATATATTTTCCCAATAAATCCGATATTAAAAAGGGCAAAAGCATAAAGAGCGCCACAGCTATTACAACAGACACCGCCACCGTAACTCCCATCATGATATCATCTGCCTTTCCCCCTGATGGCTTTTTTGTCTCCTCTTTTGCCGCTTCCTCCTCTTCTTCATAAAAAGATGCTGAATGCATTGTCACTTTCATACCCAGCACGAGGGAATCTATAAAGGCAAAAACGCCCCTGATCAATGGCAGCTTTACAAACTTCTTTTCCCCGCAGACTCCCTGATATTCCTCTATCTGTACATCAATATCCCCGTCTGGCTTGCGCACTGCTACGGCGTATTTCGTCTTATTCTTCATCATCACGCCCTCTAAAACAGCCTGTCCTCCTATCCCGGAATACTGTATCTGTCTCTTCTTTGCCATTTATCATACCTCTTATAAAATGTATAAAACGAAAGGTTGAGATATCTTTACCTCAACCTTGTTTCCGCTACTTATTTGCTTTCTACGCCGTACTTCCTATTGAACTTATCAATACGTCCACGAGCCGATGCAGCCTTCTGCTGTCCTGTGTAGAATGAATGGCATTTTGAACAAACTTCCACGTGGATCTCAGGCTTTGTAGAACCTGTCACAAAAGTGTTGCCGCAGTTGCAGGTAACAGTTGCCTGATAATAATTTGGATGGATTCCTTCTCTCATTGCTTTCACCTCTCTATAGTTATAATGAATATGATTTTCTTCTTCTGATACTTGTCTGCATAAACAGCTTTTTTAGTATATCATAGCTTTTCGTTCTATGCAAGCACTTTTTCATTGAAAATTTTTACGATTATATAAATTTCATCTTTTTCACTGTTTCCACAAACTCAGTATTGTTTTTCGTTCGATAGAACATATCCAGTATCTTATCAACCGCCTCATCTGACTTTAATCCATTGAGTGCCTTGCGCATCACGTTGATCGCCTCGAGTTCATCTGGTGTCAACAACAGATCTTCGCGTCTTGTGCCAGACTTTGGTATGTCAATTGCCGGAAATACCCTTTTCTCGGAAAGCTTCCTGTCGAGTACCATCTCCATGTTGCCGGTTCCTTTGAACTCCTCGTACACCACATCATCCATCTTGGAGCCTGTCTCAACAAGTGCCGTTGCAAGGATTGTAAGGCTTCCCCCCTCACGCATATTTCTCGCCGCTCCAAAAAAACGCTTTGGCATATGCAGCGCCGCCGGGTCAAGACCACCTGACAAAGTACGTCCACTTGGTGGAACAGTGAGATTATAAGCGCGCGTCAGTCTGGTGATACTGTCAAGCAGGATACAGACGTCTTTTCTATGTTCCACAAGGCGTTTTGCACGCTCGATCACCATCTCGGCAACCCTCTTGTGATGCTCTGGAAGCTCGTCAAACGTCGAGTAGATCACCTCGACATTCGGTCCCTGAATCGCCTCCTTGATATCCGTAACCTCCTCTGGACGCTCATCGATCAGCAAAATAATCATATGCATATCTGGTGCAGTTTTCAGAATCGACTTTGCCACTTCCTTCAACAGAGTCGTCTTACCAGCCTTGGGCGGCGACACGATCATACCACGCTGACCTTTTCCGACAGGACTCATCAGATCCATGATACGCATTGCCACACTGGCTCCCGGTGTCTCCAATTTAATGCGCTTGTCTGGAAAGATTGGCGTCATATCTTCAAAGTTGCGCCTTCTCGTAGCAAACTCAGGCGGGAAACCGTTTACTTTCTTCAGATATAAAAGTGCACTGAACTTCTCGTTCATCGTCTTGATGCGCGTATTTCCCTCTATAATATCACCTGTGCGCAGTCCGAACCGACGGATCTGGCTTGGTGCCACATACACATCATTCTCACCCGGAAGAAAGTTCTCACTTCTGATAAAGCCAAAACCATCCGGCATCACCTCGAGGATTCCCCTTGCTGTCATACCACTGTCAAGCTCTGACGGAAACTTCTCGTCAGACTGTCTGTTCTCCGTTCCTTCCGGTGTTGTCCTCTGTTCCCTTACCGGATGTTCCGCATTACTATTATTGTTATTGTCAACAGCATATGTCCTCTGCTCCCTCGGCGGACGCTCTGTGTTATCCCCGCTCTGCGCTCTCGGTGTCTTCTCCCTGCGCTCATAGCGGTTCGCCTTGTCGCCGGAATTATTAGATGCTGCTGCAAATGATGGCTCTTTCATGCCGCGAAGCACAGGCTTTGGCTCAACATCCTTTCCTGCCTCCTTATCCTTCTCATCCTCCGTCAGCATCATTTCGATCAGCTCAGCCTTTTTCAGTCCGCTTATGCGTTTCATTCCACGTGCCTTTGCAATTTCTCTCAGCTCGGCAAGTGCCAGTGATTCGTATTTCTCCCTCATAAAATGTACCTGTTTCCACCTTTCTAAAAAATAAAATATCCTGCTTATGCACAGCTGTATCATTATAAAGTATATGGATAGATTTCTATTCCATAATAACCTGCCAACAACGTGATAAAATATCCTGCTTTCTTTTTCGCTGCAAACTCCTGAACCGAAATCATCTCCAGTCAGTCAATATCAAAACGCACAAAATAAACCTCATCATCAACACCCTAACAAATGCCCTTGAAAACAACAGTCTGATCACTGTAACATACCGATGGATGTATTTCCCGACACGATCGTCATATATGTCTGATATCCGATTTTGTCTATCTCAAACTGCACTGCAGCCTTCCTCCGCCCGCTCTGCCATACACACCATATTTTGTATCTCACAGCTATTGATACAGTATGATGACAAGCGTACAAATAGAAAAAAACTTACTTATTTTATTATACTTTTAAACTTGGAAAACATTTTGAAATGTTATAAATATAATCAGATGTAATCACAGACTTTATCTGTCCAGTGGTTACTGTTCACACCCCATCTGATTTTGGCACAATTCTGCTCATTGAAGACGTAAACAATGACATTTTTACACACAAATTAATTATAATCTGGTGCATAATCCCCACTACTTTAATTGAAGTATACAAACAGTAACATCCATATACCAATACAGCACTGCACTCATTCAATACATACTGATTTTTATATTATACCTCACTTTTCTCAAAATAGAAAGAAGAATTTATTGCGATTTGCAAAGTTTTATTATACATTATATAAAGAATGCTTTTAACAAAAGGATTTTAAATGTTATATTATAAGGAGATTTTACATATGGCAATTCAAGAGACAATTCAAGAACAGGCGTTACGTCTTCACAAAAAATGGAACGGAAAACTCGAGACAGTGTCCAAAACCCCTGTCAAATCAAGGGAAGCGCTATCGCTCGCATACACTCCCGGCGTGGCAGAACCATGTAAGGTTATTGCCGAGGACAAGGAAGCCGCCTATCAGTATACCATGAAAGCTAACACTGTGGCTGTTGTATCTGACGGCAGCGCAGTTCTTGGTCTTGGTAACATTGGTCCATACGCTGCGATGCCAGTCATGGAAGGAAAGGCAGTTCTTTTCAAAGAATTTGGCGGTGTGAATGCTGTTCCCATCTGTCTTGACACACAGGACACCGAGGAGATCATCAAGGCCGTCACATGGCTCGCTCCAGCTTACGGCGGTATCAACCTCGAGGATATCAGCGCGCCGCGATGCTTTGAGATCGAAGAACGCCTGAAAGAAATCCTTGACATTCCGGTATTTCATGATGACCAGCACGGCACCGCGATTGTTGTACTCGCCGGTATTATCAATGCTCTCAAAGTGGTTGGAAAACAAAAGGAAAACTGTAAGGTCGTCGTAAATGGTGCCGGGAGTGCCGGTGTCGCCATCACAAAGCTTCTGTTGACATATGGTTTTACAAACGTGATCATGTGCGACAAGGTCGGTATCGTGTCAACCTCTACAGAAGGCTTAAATTGGATGCAGGAAAAGATGGCAAAGATCACAAACCCAAACAACGAAACAGGGACACTTGCTGATGCCCTGAAAGGAGCTGACATCTTTGTCGGTGTGTCTGCACCGAATATTGTAACACCTGAAATGGTTCAATCCATGGCATCTGATTCCATCCTCTTTGCCATGGCAAATCCCACACCAGAGATCATGCCCGATGTGGCAAAGGCTGCAGGTGCCCGTATTGTCGGCACTGGCAGGAGCGATTTCCCGAACCAGGTCAACAATGTTGTCGCATTCCCAGGCATCTTCAAGGGGGCTCTTGAGGGACGCGCTGCACAGATCACAGAGGAGATGAAACTCGCTGCCGCCAATGCGATTGCAGGGCTTGTGCCCGACGACGAGTTAAATGAGGACAATATTATGCCGGAAGCCTTTAATCCAAAAGTCGCAGAACTCGTTGCCGAAGCAGTCAAGTCACACATTGTAAAATAAGAAAGACTGAATTGATGATGCTCTGGAACGACAAACCCTATCACACACTGAACTATGAACTCAAAAAGAACTATGGCGAAAAAATATACAAAATCGCCCTTGATGCCGGCATGACCTGTCCAAACCGCGATGGGACATGCGGTGTCCGCGGCTGTATCTTCTGCAGTGCTGGTGGAAGCGGCGATTTTGCTGCCAAAAAGACATCTGAAAAAATATCCATTGGCGCCCAGCTTGAAAGTGGGAAGCAGTATTTTCACAACAAAAATATCGGTCGTCATTTTATTGCTTACTTTCAGGCATACACAAACACCTATGCCCCTATCGCAAAACTAGAACCCCTCTACCGCGAAGCACTTGACGAGCCCTCTATTGTCGGAATATCCATCGCCACCAGACCTGACTGCCTTGGTGACGATGTGCTTTCGCTGCTTGACAAGTTAAGCAGCGAATATCATGACAAATTCATCTGGATCGAACTTGGCTTACAGACTATTCATGAAAACACTGCTGTACTGATACGGCGCGGGTATCCGCTCTCTGTATTTGAACAGGCTATAATCCGACTCCGCGAAATCTCTATTCCAGCAATAGTACATGTTATCATCGGGCTTCCCGGCGAGGATAAATCTATGATGCTCGAAACCTGTCATTTTCTTGCCAGAAAGGGCATTGACGGAATTAAATTACAATTGTTGCATATTCTAAAAAACACAGATTTAGTCGAATTATATAGAAAGAAAACATTTGATATTCTTGATATGATGGAGTATATTGATATCATAATCTCCTGTCTTGAGGTACTGCCTCCTGACATGGTAATACATCGCGTGACAGGTGATGGTCCGAAAGATCTGCTGCTTGCCCCTCTGTGGAGTCTTGACAAGAGGCGTGTCCTCAATACACTTCACCAGGAAATGCGGCGGCGTGATACATGGCAGTCCAAGACCTGTCAAACGCAAATAGCAAGCATGAAAACCAAAGGAGCAATGATCCATGGCACAAGATCCATTAACACTATACAAACTGATTGTCCTATATATGTTAGATAAAGTGAACCTTAAACTGTCCTACTCACAGATCAGCAGTTTTATCCTTGAAAAAGAATACACCAATTTCATGACGCTGCAGCAAGTGATCGCCGATTTACAAGATACAGAGCTGATCAAGACAGACGCCTCCCTAAACCGCACCCTCTTCTCCATCACTGAAGAGGGGCGCAATACGCTGTCTTATTTCGGAAACCGCATCGGGGATGCCATCATCGCAGACATTGATGCGTTTCTCTCCGAAAGACACCTTGAACTGAAAAACGAAGCCGCCATCACAGCCAAATACTATAAAACAACATCGGGAGAATACGAAGCAGAATTGAGTGCAAGTGAGAAAAATAGCGAGCTTATAAATATCAAAATCTCTGTTCCTGCGGAGGATATGGCAGAGACCATCTGCGAAAACTGGTATAAAAAAAATGAGCAAATCTATAAATACATAATGGAGGAGCTTTTCTAGTCTCCTCCATTTGCCTCCGCTTTTATTCTCTTCATATGTTCCCTGATTTTTGCCTCATACCCGTTCCACGACGGTTCATAAAACCTCTTTCCTGTAAGCTCATATGGAAGATACTGCTGCTCTACATAGTGATTTTTGTAATCGTGTGCATACTTGTAACCTGTTCCATGTCCCAATTTCGCTGCTCCTTTGTAATGTGCATCCTGTAAGTGTGTCGGTATAGGCAGATTCCCACTTCTGCTGATTTCCTCATTTGCCGCAAATATCGCATTGCACGCGGCATTGCTCTTTGGTGCACAGGCCACATAGGATGCGGCCTGCGCAAGAATAATCTGCGCTTCCGGCATGCCAATGCGCTCCACCGCAAGCGATGCACTCACTGCCACGTTCAGAGCCATGGGATCTGCATTTCCCACATCCTCTGCGGCGCAGATCATGATGCGCCTTGCGATAAACGCAACCTGTTCCCCTGCATAGAGCATTTTAGCGAGATAATATACCGCTGCATCAGGATCAGAGCCACGCATACTTTTGATAAATGCCGATATTGTATCATAATGATTATCACCTGTCTTGTCGTACAATACACGCCGTTTCTGAATACATTCCTGTGCCACATCGACTGTAATGTGAATCTTTCCGTCTTCACTTCTGTTTGTTGTCATAATGCCCAGCTCTATGGCATTCAGTGCATGCCTTGCATCGCCGCCTGACAAATCCGCCAGAAATTCCAGCGCGTCCTCGTCAATCTCCGCATCATAACTCCCCATACCTTTCTCTGTGTCATATACAGCCCTTTTTAACAACTCCTTGATGTCACTCTTTTCCAAAGGCTTGAGTTCAAAGATCACAGAACGTGAAATCAGCGCCCCGTTTACCTCAAAATAAGGATTTTCCGTCGTTGCACCGATCAGTATAATCGTCCCGTCCTCCACAAAAGGAAGCAGATAATCCTGCTGGCTTTTGTTAAAGCGGTGAATCTCATCAATAAACAAAATCGTGCGTTTTGCATACATAGCAAGTGTTTCTTTTGCCTTATCAATGACCTCTTCCATATCCTTTTTTCCGGCAACTGTCGCGTTAATCTGAGTAAATTCAGCGCTCGTCGTGTTGGCAATCACCTTTGCCAATGTTGTCTTTCCAGTCCCAGGAGGTCCATAAAAGATAACAGAGCTTATTTTATCTGCCTTGATTGCCCTGTACAAGAGCTTGTCCTTGCCAATAATATGCGACTGCCCCACCACCTCTTCAAGCGTCGTAGGTCTTAGTCTTGCAGCAAGTGGTGACTCCTTTTCTTTGGCTGTATTTCTCATGTACTCAAATAAATCCATCTCTCGCTCCTCAATAACACCCGTGTTGCTATCATGTTATCATATTTTATGATTTATTCTGCGCAGCCACAAGACTTTCGCCGCCGTAAATCTTCCGAAGCTTCGGCTTCTCAATCTTGCCAGTCGGGTTTCTCGGAATATCCGCAAATATCACCTGACGCGGGCGCTTATACTTCGGAAGCTTCATGCAATATTCGTTGATCTCTTCCTCCGTGCAGTCCATACCCTCTTTTATCTCGATAATAGCAGCTGTTATTTCTCCCAGACGCTTGTCTGGAATACCAATTACAGCCACATCCTTCACTTTATTGTTCGTGCGCAGGAAGTCTTCGATCTGAACAGGGTAGATATTCTCACCACCGCTGATCACGACATCCTTCTTGCGGTCCACGAGGAAGATAAAACCATCCTCGTCCTCCTGCGCCATGTCCCCTGTAAACAGCCATCCGTCGCGAAGCACTTCGTTTGTCGCCTGCTCATCGTTATAGTAGCATGTCATAACACCTGGTCCTTTTACGGCAAGCTCTCCAACCTCGCCGCGTGTTACCTGTTTGCCACTTTCATCGACAATCTTCACCTGCCAGCCATAGCCCGCTTTTCCGATTGCACCGACTTTATGGATATTCTCAACACCAAGATGCACACAGCCTGGACCGATTGACTCACTGAGACCATAATTTGTGTCATACTGATGATGTGGAAATACCTTTTTCCATCGCTGTATCAAGCTCTGTGGAACCGGCTGCGCACCGATGTGCATCAATCTCCACTGGGAAAGCTCATACTCCTCAAGCTTGACATCGCCTCTGTCAATCGCATCGAGAATATCCTGCGCCCATGGTACTAAGAGCCACACGATCGTACACTTTTCTTTTGATACGGCATCCAATATAAACTCTGGCTTCGTTCCTTTTAACAGAACGGCTCTGCTTCCCTCCAGAAAACTTCCGAACCAGTGCATCTTTGCTCCAGTGTGATACAGCGGCGGAATACACAGAAATACATCCTGCTTCGTCTGTCCATGATGGTTCTGCTCCACTTTGCACGAATGCATCAGACTTTCATGGTTATGTAAGATCGCCTTAGGAAATCCCGTTGTGCCCGATGAGAAATAAATCGCGGCATCGTCTGTGTCCGTCAATGCGATCATCGGAGTCTGGCTGGAACAGTTCGCTGTGAGACTGTTGTAGTCCTCCGCAAAACTCGGACAGCTGTCCCCTGCAAAAAATAACAGTCGATTTTTACTGATACTCTCTGCGATTTCCTCCACACGTCCGATAAACTCCGGTCCAAATACAAGGACGTCAACCTCCGCCAGATTCAGGCAGTACTCGATCTCATCTGATGCATAGCGGAAATTAAGCGGCACTGCCAGCGCACCCGTTTTTAAAATACCAAAATAGATCGGCAGCCACTCCAGACAGTTCATCAGCAGGATTGCCACTTTGTCTCCCTTCTTGATGCCCCTCTGAATCAGCATATTGGCAAAACGGTTTGCCTTTTCATTAAATACACTCCATGTAATCTCACGACGATAATGTGTCACAGGATTAGGCTCGATCAGATCATACTCCTTCCATGTGACACGCCGTGTCTCCTTGATCTCAGGATTGATCTCCACGAGACAGATATCATTTCCATATAGTTTACAGTTTCTCTCCAAAATATCTGTGATTGGCATTGTTTTTACTCCTTTTATCCCAAATAATCACTGTAATTTTTCAGCTATGCACATTATCCCACTTTAAAGCGGCAAAGTAAACCTCTTTTTCAATTAAATATTTATTGGAAAGAAACTGAATGAAAAACTGATACAAGAACACAATAGCGAATGGCACATATGTAGAAATAAAATTTATTGGAATCGCAGATGCAGCTGTGGTAGAATAAAGCTCAGGCGAATCAAATTTTATGGAGGACATTTTATGAACACAATGTTTAAAGAAATCCGTCATGGGGAACTTGAAAAAATCCTCGCACGGATAGCAAAAAATTCTGCTGTTGTAAACGAAATCTACACTGGAACAAGACCCAAAAAGGATATAGGACAGTCTCCGCTCCAGGTGGCGGTTAAATGCGGACAATTTGAGATTATCAACCTGCTTCTTGATAACGGTGCAGATCCTGACTTTATGGAAAACCGCGCCCTCTTTTAGGGTATACAGTGCTGCCGCTTCAAACACTTGCAACAGCGGCAAATGAGATCTTACATCGCTATGGAGAATCCGGATATGAGCGGGAACAAAAATATGATGCGGCGAAAAAGCACTTGTTCGAGATTCTGGACTTATTGAAAAGATACGGCGCGGACTTTGATCTGTGGCTTAACCGCGAATTCAGTAATGGCAATACAAACCGCTGGGCTTATCTCGATGACTTTATCCCAGTTGAGGATAAACCATACGAGATTGAGTACCGCGGCAAGATTGTCAAAGGTGTTACAAAAGGCGACGTTGATTTTCGCAAAGAAATCCGTGCAGCGCTTCAAGAGTACTTTAAAATAGGCTGATCACAAGGCAATAATCCTGTTAACTGTCCATTAAGTGCCCAAAGTACAGTCCAGAAATTCCAATCAGGGACTGTATCTATATCTTTACATATACTGTTGGAAAATTCCAGTCAAAAAACACATTAAAATGATTGACGTAATCTCTTTTTTTCACTATCATAAAAGTATTGGTGTGTGCTTAAGAGCAATGAAAAAACGACAACAGGAAAGGAATCAACAAATGAGCGAAACAAAAATCATGCTGGGCAATGAAGCAATTGCCCGTGGTGCTTATGAAGCCGGCGTCAAAGTGTCCAGTGCTTACCCCGGAACACCCAGCACCGAAATCAGTGAAAATATCGTAAAATACCCGGAAATCTATGCAGAGTGGGCACCAAACGAGAAGGTTGCCATGGAAGTTGCCATCGGTGCGTCCATCAGCGGCGTGCGCGCTATGGCGTCCATGAAAATGGTTGGTGTCAATGTGGCAAGCGATCCACTCTACACGGTATCCTATATTGGAGCAAACGGAGGACTTGTCCTTGCAGCGGCAGACGACCCTGGTCTCTATTCCTCACAGAATGAGCAGGACTCCCGCTGTGTGGCGCGCGCGGCGCAGGTTCCCGTATTAGAACCGTCTGACTCCCAGGAAGCAAAGGATTTCACCAAGCTTGCCTTCGAATACAGTGAGAAATACGACACACCTGTTATGATAAGAACCACGACAAGACTTGCGCATTCACAGGGACCTGTAACCCTCGAGGACAGGCAGGAAATTCCCGATAAACCCTACGAGCGAAATGCGGCAAAACATGTCATGATGCCCGGAAACGCCAAAGGCCGTCATGTACACGTGGAAAACCGCCTGAAACAGATGGCAGAAGACGCCTGCAGTTTCGCAATCAACAAAGCAGTTTACAAAGATACCTCTGTCGGATTTATCACCAGCGGTATTCCCTATACATATGTTGCGGAGGCAATGCCGGATGCCAGCGTGCTAAAGCTTGGTCTTGTACACCCCCTCCCGAGAAAACTGATCGAAGAATTTGCCTCCAAAGTTGACAAACTCTATATCTTCGAGGAACTCGAGCCGTTGATCGAGGAGCAGGTCAGATCCTGGGGCATCGACTGCATCGGCAAGGAACTCTTCACCTTACAGGGCGAGTACAGCGCCAACATGATCCGTGAGCGTGTTCTTGGCATGAAGATCGACACTGCAGCACCTGCGCTGGTTCCGGCGCGCCCTCCGATCCTGTGCCCCGGCTGTCCACACAGAAGCACTTTCTCAGTCTTAAAAAAGCTTGGTATCCACGGTGCCGGCGATATCGGATGCTATACCCTCGGCGCAGTCGCACCGCTGAATGTCATAGATACGACTGTATGCATGGGTGCTTCCATCTCTACTTTGCATGGCATGGAAAAGGCAAAGGGCAAAGATTACATCAAAAACTGGGTTGCGCTGATCGGTGACTCGACATTCCTGCACACCGGTGTCAACTCCCTGATGAATATGGTATACAACCAATCCACCGGCACAGTGCTGATCCTTGACAACTCCACCACTGGCATGACGGGACATCAGGATCATGCCGCCACCGGAAAGATGCTCAACGGCAAGGAGACAAAAGCAATCAGTCTCTACCATCTGTGTAAGGCAATCGGAGTCGAGCATGTATACGAGGTTGATGCCTTTGATGTTGACGAGCTGGAAAAGCTTGTAAAGCGCGAAGTCGCACGCGATGAAGTATCTGTATTGATCGTCTGTGCTCCCTGTGCCCTTTTAAAATCACAGGCCACCAATGCAAAATGCATTACAATCCCTGAAAAGTGTAAGAAATGCGGCATGTGCCTCGTTCCCGGCTGCCCTGCCCTCACCAAAAACGAGGACGGAACCGTCAAAATTGATGATACCATGTGCAATGGCTGCGGCCTGTGCATGAAACGCTGCAAATTTGATGCCATAAAAACAATGTGAAAACCCGTATACGGAAGTTTTTTCACACGATAAATACGGGCATACGCCCAAATTTATGGGTTAAACAAGAATAGGAGGACAGGACAATGACTACTAAGAATATTATGATTGTAGGCGTGGGCGGTCAGGGTACACTGCTCACAAGCCGTATCCTTGGCGGCATCATCACAAAGGCAGGTTATGACGTAAAGCTCTCCGAAGTACACGGCATGGCACAGCGCGGCGGAAGTGTTGTCACTTTCGTGCGCTATGGTGACTCTGTTGCAGAACCCATCGTGGAGGAAGGACAGGCAGACGTGCTGATCGCTTTCGAAAAACTGGAGGCTTTGCGGTATGCCCATTTTCTGAAAAAGGACGGCATCATCATCGTAAATGACCAGCGAATCGATCCCATCACTGTTGTGACAGGTGCTGCACAGTATCCTGAAAATATAATTGAAAACTTAAAAAAAGACTACAATGTGGTCGATGTCGATGCCATGGAAGAGGCAAAAAAACTCGGGAATGCCAAAGTGTTTAACACAATCATCGTCGGTGTCGCCGCAAAACGCATGGATTTTGACAAAAACCAGTGGCTTGAAGTCATAGAGTCCACTGTTCCGCCAAAGACCGTCGAAATCAACAAGGCAGCATTTGAAGCTGGTTATGCAATGTAAAAAATTCGCCGCCCAGAAGCGGCGGTTAAAAGAGAATGCTGTTATAAATTACAAATAATAAAAACGGAGGTTTATTATGCCGAAAAGAAATGATATCAATAAAGTTCTGATAATCGGTTCCGGTCCGATCATCATCGGACAGGCGTGTGAATTTGACTACTCTGGAACGCAGGCCTGCAAAGCGCTTCGCAAACTTGGATATGAGATCGTCTTAGTAAACTCAAACCCTGCCACCATCATGACCGATCCGGAAATTGCAGATGTAACTTACATCGAACCGTTAAATGTCCGCCGCTTAGAACAGATTATTGCCAAGGAGCGCCCGGACGCACTCCTTCCAAACCTCGGAGGCCAGTCCGGCTTAAACCTCTGTTCCGAGCTTGCCAAGGAGGGTATTCTTGACAAGTATCACGTACAGGTGATCGGTGTGCAGGTTGATGCCATCGAGCGCGGCGAGGACCGTATCGAATTCAAGAAATCCATGGACGCCATTGGCATTGAGATGGCAAGGAGCGAGGTTTCCTACAGTGTCGAGGAGGCACTCGCCATCGCTGACAAGCTTGGTTATCCTGTTGTACTCCGCCCCGCATACACCATGGGCGGCGCAGGCGGCGGGCTCGTCTATAATAAAGAAGAATTAAAGACTGTCTGCGCGCGCGGTCTGCAGGCAAGCCTAGTCGGACAGGTTCTCGTCGAGGAATCAATTCTTGGCTGGGAAGAACTGGAACTTGAGATTGTGCGTGATGCCGAAGGCAACATGATCACAGTCTGCTTTATCGAAAATATTGATCCACTAGGAACACATACCGGCGATTCTTTCTGCTCCGCTCCTATGCTCACGATCTCTGAAGATCTCCAAAAGCGGCTGCAGGAACAAGCGTACCGTATCGTAGATTCTGTCAAGGTTATCGGCGGCACTAACGTACAGTTTGCTCACGATCCCGTCACAGACCGCGTCGTCGTGATTGAGATCAACCCCAGAACTTCCCGTTCCTCCGCACTTGCCTCCAAGGCGACTGGCTTCCCGATCGCACTTGTCTCTGCCATGCTTGCAGCCGGATTGACACTCAGGGATATTGAGTGCGGCAAATATGGCACCCTGGACAAATATGTTCCCGACGGCGACTATGTTGTGATCAAGTTCGCACGCTGGGCTTTCGAAAAATTCAAAGGCGTTGAGGACAAGCTCGGCACACAGATGCGCGCTGTCGGCGAGGTTATGAGTATCGGCAAAACCTATAAAGAAGCATTCCAGAAAGCAATCCGCAGCCTTGAGACTGGCAGATATGGTCTTGGTCACGCCAAAGATTACGACACCAGAACAAAGGAAGAACTGCTGCTCATGCTCGCACACCCCTCCAGCGACCGACATTTTATCATGTACGAGGCACTGCGAAAGGGAGCAACCGTTGACGAAATCTTTGACATCACCAAGGTAAAACACTACTTTGTAAAACAGATGCAGGAACTTGTCGAGGAAGAGGAAGGGCTTGTCAGGTCAAAAGGCTCCCTTCCTTCTGACGAGGCATTGATTTCTGCCAAGAAAAACGGTTTTTCTGACAAATATCTGAGCCAGATTCTGGAGATTCCGGAGGATACCATCAGAAGCAAACGGATTGAACTCGGCGTGGAGGAGGCATGGGAGGGCGTTCATGTGAGCGGCACTCCCGACAGTGCATATTACTATTCCACCTACAATGCCACGGACGAAAAAAACGTCCGGGACAAAAACCCTGTCAATACAGATAAGCCAAAGGTCATGATCCTCGGCGGCGGGCCAAACAGAATCGGTCAGGGAATCGAGTTTGACTACTGCTGCGTCCATGCATCACTGGCTTTGAAAGAGCTTGGTTTTGAGACCATCATTGTAAACTGCAATCCAGAGACGGTATCAACGGATTATGATACCTCTGACAAGCTTTACTTTGAACCGCTCACACTGGAAGATGTACTAAGCATCTATCATAAAGAAAAACCGCTCGGCGTCATTGCACAGTTCGGAGGTCAGACACCGCTCAACTTAGCTTCAGAACTTGAGAAAAATGGTGTAAAAATCCTTGGCACTCCCCCTTCTGTGATCGACCTTGCAGAAGACCGCGACCTGTTCCGCTCCATGATGGACAAGCTTGGCATTCCAATGCCGGAAGCCGGCATGGCTACAACCGTCGAAGAAGCACTGGAAATTGCCAGAAAAATCGGTTATCCGGTCATGGTTCGTCCGTCCTATGTGCTCGGAGGACGTGGTATGGAAGTCGTGTATGACGACGAGAGCATGGCGGGATATATGAATGCGGCAGTCGGAGTGACTCCTGACAGACCAATCTTAATTGACCGTTTCCTAAACCATGCATTGGAGTGCGAGGCAGACGCGATCAGCGACGGCACACACGCTTTTGTTCCTGCAGTCATGGAGCATATTGAGCTTGCGGGCGTCCACTCCGGTGACTCCGCCTGCATTATCCCAAGCGTGCACATCACTGCGGAAAATGTTGCCACCATCAAGGAATACACGAAGAAAATCGCTGAGGAAATGCATGTCAAGGGCTTGATGAACATGCAGTATGCAATCGAGAAAGGCAAAGTTTACGTGCTCGAGGCAAACCCGCGTGCATCGCGTACTGTACCGCTTGTCTCCAAAGTGTGCAATATCCGTATGGTACCGCTGGCAACTGACATTATTACATCGGAGATTACCTCACGCCCATCTCCTGTTCCAAATCTAAAGGAGAAGGACATTCCGTATTATGGCGTAAAAGAGGCTGTCTTCCCGTTCAACATGTTTCCGGAGGTAGACCCGGTACTTGGCCCGGAAATGCGCTCGACTGGCGAAGTACTCGGACTATCACCCTATTATGGCGAGGCATTCTACAAGGCGCAGGAAGCAACCCAGACACAGCTGCCGCTTAGCGGAACAGTGCTGATCTCCGTCAATGGCAAGGACAAGCCGGAAGTTGTCGAAATTGCACAGCTGTTCCATGATGCTGGATTTGAGATTCTTGCAACCCAGGGGACATACAACTTAATTACAGAGGCGGGTATTGAGGCAGCGCTTGTAAAGAAACTCCATGAGGGACGCCCCCATATACTCGATCTTATCACAAATGGAAATATTGACCTGATTATAAATTCCCCAGTCGGAAAGGACAGTGTCCATGACGACAGCTATCTCAGAAAGGCTGCAATCAAGGGCAGAATTCCATACATGACCACAATCGCCGGAGCAAGAGCCACCGCAAAGGGCATTTTATATGTACAGAAACATGGCAATGCCGATGTGAAATCATTGCAGCAGCTCCACAGCGAGATCAGAGACAAAGAATAACAGCTATTTAATATCCACATATAGCAGACCCTAATCCTGCTATATGTGGTCTTATTTTATTGCCAACTGCTTCTCCATTTTCCAAACTGATACAAATAATATCCATGGAGAACAGGAAAACTTTATAACAGTTCAGCCTTCGGTTCTCTGTTACAAGCATCAGGTCATGTAAACCACGTACCGTGACTTGATGCTTCTCAACCACTACGCTTTCTCTCATGGCTTGTATAAGCCATAATTATAAGCCATAATTTGCATCAAAGTCCTAGGCTGAACTGTATCAAAACTTTCTACTTGTACCAACAGCAATATAACAGTATAATAAAAGAGACATGATCACTTGAACAAATTGAATGGAGGATCAGTATGGCTGTATGTCTAAACACGGAGTCTGCATATAATATATTCAATATGCTGACTCACGACGAATTTTTTGTCGACAAATCTGGTATCCTTGAAAAAATGAATACACGAATCAATACCATGAACCGTTATATCTGTATCACAAAACCGCGCCGTTTCGGTAAAACTTCGATGCTTAACATGCTCGGTGCGTACTATTGCAAAGCATATGATTCCAGAGAGTTGTTCGATGGACTGAATGGCAGCAAATGCAGGACTTATACCACACATTTAAATAAGTACAATGTCATCAATCTATGCCTCAATACATTGCCCGAAGAAGGGGAAACCTATAATGACTATATCAGTCTAATTAAGAAATCGATCAAAAGTGATATCATGGAGGCTTATCCCGATATGAAAATCGAGGATTTTTATACGATTTCTGATATTCTGATTGCCACAAAAGAACAATTTATCTTTATCATTGATGAATGGGATTACATTTTCAGTCATAACTTATATCCTGAATCCCATGGCAAATTTTTGGAGTTTCTGCGGAATCTGCTAAAAGACAGAGCCTATGTTGCCCTTACTTATATGACTGGTGTCCTTCCGATTAAAAAATACAGTACCGGATCGGCACTGAATATGTTTGATGAATACACGATGCTGAACGATTTCTTTTTTGAAGAGTATTTCGGATTCCTGGAAAGCGAAGTGGAAGAATTGTGCCAGAGACAGGACAAGGTGCCGCTTGATGCCATCCGTGACTGGTATAACGGATATCAGACTTCATTTGGTACAAGGATTTACAACCCCCGTTCCGTTGTCCTCGCATTGATCAACGGACATTGCCGCAGCTATTGGACCAGAATGGGAAAAATAGACGAGGTTCTGTTTTTCCTAAAATATAATATTGGTGAGGTGCGGGAAGATGTCGTCAAGATGGTAAACAATATTCCTGTCAGGATTGATATTGAGGAGGAATATTCGGCCGGTCAGGAAAATCCACAGAACAGGGAAGAGATCTATTCGGCAATGATCACCTATGGTCTGCTGTCCTACCGCGACGGTGAACTTCGAATCCCAAACAAAGAGCTCATGATCGAATTTGAAAAGGCTTTGAAGGACAACGATTTCGGCTATGTTGCAGAACTCGTCAGAAATTCAAATGAAGTGCTGAACGCCACCTTGGACAAAAAAGCTGATGCTGTGGCATCATATCTCCACAACATCCATAACAGCGAACTGCCAATACTCAAATACAACGACG
>JAIEEY010000075.1:0-18902 GCA_029067205.1 Lachnospiraceae bacterium | reverse complement strand
CTTGCATATCTCTCCGCGAGAAACAAATATAAAATAGTACGAGAAGAAAAAAGTGGTAAGGGCTATGCAGATTTTATCTTTTATCCTAGGCAGAACCATCTGCCTGGAATTATCCTCGAACTGAAAGCAAATGCCACTCCTGCCGCCGCAATCGCTCAGATTAAAGAAAAGGAATATATTGAAAAATTAAGAAAAGAAGATGTAACATACATCCTTGCAATTGGAATCAGCTATGATGCGGACAAAAAGGAACATCAGTGTGCAATTGAAGAATTGTAGTACTTTTTGACCAATCGTCAAATTTGTGATATACTAAAGTCTGGAAAGTCATAACTGTAGGATAACACGGTTATTGAAACAAAACACTACGATTTAAAGGAGGAAATAAAATGGCTTGGTACGATGAAGCTATCTTTTACCACATCTATCCTTTGGGACTTACAGGCGCGCCGAAGGCAAACTCTTACGGGGAGCCGGAACATCGGTTGAACACTCTGCTTCCATGGATTGATCACATCAAAAACATTGGCTGCAACGCCATCTATATCGGACCGTTGTTCGAGTCTGTCGGACATGGCTACGAAACCACTGACTACAAAAAACTTGACAGCCGTCTCGGGGACAATCAGGACTTAAAGAATTTCGTGGCAGAATGCCATGCCAAGGACATCAAAGTAATCTTTGACGGTGTATTTAACCATACAGGGCGCGACTTCTTTGCATTTAAGGACATCAAGGAAAAGCGCGAGGGTTCCCAATACAGGGATTGGTACTGCAATGTAAACTTCGGCGGAAACAACGAATACAATGATGGTTTCTGCTATGACAACTGGGGCGGATACAATCTGCTCGTAAAGCTCAATCAGAGAAACCCCGCCGTAAAAGACTATATTTGTGATGTGATTCGTTTCTGGGTGAGCGAATTTGATGTCGACGGCATCCGCCTTGACGCGGCAGATGTGCTTGACTTTGACTTTATGAAAGCATTAAGGCACGTTGCAAACGAGGTAAAACCAGACTTCTGGCTGATGGGTGAGGTCATTCACGGTGACTATTCACGCTGGGTAAATCAAGGAACACTGCACTCAGTCACAAACTACCAGTTACATAAGGCACTTTACTCCGGCAACAATGACCACAACTTCTTTGAGATTGCGCATACGGTAAAGCGTCTGTACGATATGGGCAGCAACAATCCAAACGGCTTCAAACTCTATAATTTCGTAGACAACCATGACGTGGAGCGCATCTACACAAAACTTAACAACAAAGCACACTTTACACCAGCACACATACTATTGTACACTCTGCCTGGAATTCCCTCGCTGTACTACGGTTCCGAGTTCGGTATTGAGGGCAGAAAGGAAAAATTCTCTGACGACTCACTCAGACCTGCTCTCAACATTGATGACTACAAGAATGCCCTGACAGACAATTCTTTCACAGCGCTGATCGCGGCTCTTGGGCGCACCAGACAGCAGTCAAAAGCATTGTCCTACGGCGATTACAGGGAATTAAAGCTTATGAACCGCCAATACGCCTTTTCGCGCAACTTGGAAGGAGAAAGTGTAGTTGTCACCGTCAACAATGACGACAGCGACTTTACGATGACACTTCCTGCTGGAAATGCCGCCGAGTATGTCGGTGCACTCTCTGGTCAGAAAGTCCGTGTGGAAAATGGCAATATCTGTGTCAATGTAAAAGCAAATTCCGGTGAGATCTGGCTGCCTGTCACTGACAAGCTGTCCGATGTGACGCCTGTGGAACTCCATGTGGAGGACGCTGTGAAAAACAATGCTGCACCTGTGGCAGAGACGGTAAAAACTCCAGTTCCCGAAAATATTGCTCCTAAACCTGCTGAGACAACTCCCGCTGCCAGCAGCACTTCTACAAACGCAGCAGCTGATAACAAGGCTTCTGTATCGGAACCTCACACTGGGACTTCCGAAGATTTCGAGAGAGGAAAAATCGCAGGACTTCAGGAGGCTATTCTCGCTATCATGGAGAAAAATGGTCCTGTCACAGACCAGATGCGAAAAGATGTCACCGATAATGTATATCACGATTCACTGATTAAATGGATCAAAAGCTTTCGTTAAAAAATAGGACGGGTATCCGTCCTATTTTTTATAGGGAAGCATGACAATAAAAATCGTACTCTCATTAGCGCTTGCCGCTGTGATCGTTCCCTCATGCAGCTCTACGATCTCCTTTGCAATGGCAAGTCCAAGCCCTGCTCCGCCTGTCACTGATGACCGCGCCGCGTCAGCCCTGTAAAACTGTTCAAAGATATGTTTCAGCTTGTCGGGCGGAATGGTTTTTCCATGATTCTTGATCATAATCTTTGCCGCATCGTCTTCCACCTGTGCAAACAAGAAAATCTCTGTCCTGGCATAGCTGTAATTGGCGGCATTTCGAATCAGGTTGTCAAACGCACGCGCAAGCTTATCTGCATCACCCTCAATCTCGATATCCGGCGAGATCTCCAACCGCCATTCCAGTTCCTGCTCCGCCAGAATCGGACTAAATTCACTGGCAAGCTGCTCCAGCATACGACTCAGATAAATCCGTTCCTTATTCAAATTCAGCTCTGTCAGATTAAAACGTGTAATATCAAAAAATTCGTTGATCAGCTCCTCTAAGCGCTCCGCCTTCTCAAGCGCTATATTTGTATAGCGGCAGCGAAGCTCCTGCGAGATCTGCGGCTCGTCCCGCAGCAGAGTAAGGTATCCGATGACACTGGTCAGCGGTGTCTTGAGATCGTGAGCCAGATACACAATCAGGTCATTTTTCCGTTGTTCGGCAAGCTGCGCATCACTTTTCCTCTTTTCCAATGTATGCTTAATGGAGTTGATCTTCCGCTCTGTCGTGGCAAGCTCCTGTGAGAGTATGACATCACCGGCATTTTCCCGAACCAGAGCATCAATGCCGCGATTGATCTCAATAAAATATCTGACAAAGCTGTTGAGATAGATCATCTGTGCAATAATGAATATAAACACTACGCCTCCCAGAAAATACCAGTCCAGGTAATTTCGCACCACTTGTCTGTATGTCCAAAGCGCCCTGTCATATGCATCTTCATACCCTGTATAGATAAAATCACACATAAAGTTCACCACCAAATTGGCAAACCGTCCGCGAAAGATAAAATTGTATAAGGCAGCGGCGGCAAAAAACGCTATGACCGCCGTTGAAACTGTGATCAGCAGCAGCTTCGTCTTTAAATGCCTGTAACCGCTGATTTGTCTCTTTCTGATTTTCAAATTGACTCGTTTACTCAATCGTATACCCCACTCCCCAGATCGTCTTGATATATTTCGGACGCCGCGCCGGCTCGCTCATTTTTTCGCGGATCCTTGCGATATGCGTCATGACTGTATTGTTGTTGTCGAGATATTTTTCTCCCCAGACAGACTCAAACAACTCCTCCGACGAGACAACACTCCCGCGCCGGCTGCACAGATACCACAAAATATCAAACTCTGTCGGCGTCAGTGTCAGAACTGTCCCATTCAACAGACATTTGTGATTATCCTTCGATATGTGAAGCCCCCTGATGACCATCTCATTTAATTCTGATACACGATCTCTTGCATTCTCTTTTCCAATATTATATCGGGTGTATCGTCTAAGCTGCGTCTTCACCCGCGCCAATACCTCCAGCGGATTAAACGGTTTGGTGATATAATCGTCCGCGCCAAGTGTCAGCCCCATGATCTTATCGCTGCCCTCAACCTTTGCAGTGAGCATGATCACTGGATAAAAAAATTTTTCGCGTATTTTCTGGCAGATATGGAAGCCATCAATATCAGGCAGCATGATATCCAAAATCGCCAGATCCAGCTCTATTTCTTCAATACATTTTAACGCCTCTGTGCCATTGTAGAACTTGTAAACTATGTATCCATCATTTTTCAGATAGACTTCTATTAAATCAGCGATCTCTTTTTCATCGTCAACCACTAAAATATTTCCATTCATAAAGCTTTTGATGCCTCACTTCCTGTAAAGTCTAAGGAGCTGTAGAAAAATAACTGATGCAGATTGCGCAGGATATTTCTTTACAGTTCCTTAGTTATTTTCCTACAGATTCTAATAAAGGACTTATTTAAAAATCATTCTACTACTGACTTACAGCAATTTCAAGGCATGAATCCATAAGGAACTGTTTTATAATTCCTCATAGAATTCACAGATTTATCACATTTAGATAACAAATGAAACACAATTTCCGTTTATATTATAACCATAAGCAACGCGAGGTGTCATCTACTAAAATTTTTATAAAGATTATATTTTTTGAAGGGAGATTTTCAATATGTATGAGAACAATGACAACTATTCACAACAGTCAAACAACTCTGGAAACACCGGCAATGGATATCCAGAATACTATTATTCCGCAAATACTCCGAACGGAAACTACAATCAGACGATAAACGCTGCACCCATTCCACCAACAGGCAAATCCCGAAAAAAAGACAGCTTTGGCAAAAAAGCAGTCTCTGTTGTATGTCTTGGTCTGGTGTTTGGCGTGACCGCCGGAGCAGCTTTCAGCATTCCTGCAGCTCTTGCGACCAGGGAGCTCAGGGAGACTAAGCTTGAGATCCAGCAGATGCAGGAGGCAATGAATGCCGAAGCGGCAGCCGGAAAAACGGCACTCTCAACAACCTCCGACTCACTAACCGCTTCCAATGCACTCTACAATAATAACAGCACAACAAACATATCCGCAATTGCAAACAGCTGTCTGCCCAGTGTTGTATCCATTACAAACAAAGGCGTGACAGAAGTGCGAACCATGTTTGGCACATATCAGCGGGACACTGAAAGCAGCGGTTCCGGTATCATCATCGGCGAAAATGAGACAGAACTTCTGATCGTCACAAACTATCATGTAGTTTCAGGAAGCAGTGAACTCAGTGTCGTGTTCAGCTATGACGAAGACAGCGACAATCCATCGCTGGTAAGCGCCAGGGTAAAAGGTTACGAGGCGGACAAAGATCTTGCCGTCATTGCCGTGTCCCTTGATGATATCACAGACGAGATGCGTTCCAAGATCAAGATTGCCACAATCGGTGATTCTTCAAACCTTGTACTTGGTCAGGAAGTCGTGGCAATCGGCAATGCGCTGGGCTATGGTCAATCGGTAACTACAGGCATCATCAGTGCGCTGGGACGCGACGTAACCGTATCTGACGAAAATGGCGGCAGGATCACAAACAAACTGATCCAGACAGACGCAGCAATCAATCCGGGCAACTCAGGCGGTGCCCTTCTGAATATGAATGGTGAATTAATCGGTATCAACTCCGTAAAAGTTGCCTCAAGTTCCGTCGAGGGCATGGGTTATGCCATTCCGATTTCAGATGTACAGTCCATCATCGAAGAACTGATGTTAAAGGAGACAAGAGATGTCGTGGCAGAGGAGCAAAGAGGTTATCTGGGGATCAACCCCATCGACGTGACAAATGATATTTATGAGACTTATGGTATGCCCGTCGGCGTCTATATCAACATAGTATATGAAGACTCTCCCGCGGAAGCTGCCGGTCTCGTGAAGGGCAATATCATCACAAAATTTGACGGTCAGACAGTCAAAACGAGAGAACAGCTCGTTTCGCTGATGAGTTATTACAGCATTGGTGAATCGGTTGACATTGTTGCCATGGTACAGAGTTCCAATGGATATGTTGAAAAGACATTCCACGTGACACTCGGCAGCAAGGATATCTTTGGTGAAGATTCCGACAATGTACAGTCCACACCGAAACAGCAGGAACCTGAAGATGATATTGACGATTTTTTCAGTAATCCGTTTGGTTCTTTCTGGTCATTCCCCTGAATGTCCAACCCTAATCAAGCAGGAAAGACTTCTCTTTGCATAAAAAATGCAAGCCATAAGGCTTGCATTTTTTATAGCTCTATTTTTGCCCTCTCTGCAACCGCCGGAATACACAGCTGTGGATTGATGTTTTCCTCCACTTCCATCGTAATACCTGCCGCCGCCTGACCGAGCTTTGCCATCTGTCTGATGCTCATGTGCTTCATAAATCCAAGTGTCACACCCGCCATAAAGGCATCTGCCGCCCCGTTAGAACCAGCCTGTTCCACATTGCCGCCTGCATTCTGTATAAACTGCTCATCATAGCATGCGCAGTACACGCCCTTTTCTACGAGGATAAATACGTTCTTCACACCTTTTTCCATGATGATATCTGCTGCCCGCTCCAAAGAATCCTTGTCCTGGATACGGATACCGCTCAGTACCTCCGCCTCGGATCTACTGCAGACTACAAGGTCAATCTTGTCAAGAACCTCCAAAAGTTTCTCTGCACTCTGAGCAGATACCGGTGCGGCAAACACCGGCGCCTTGCAACGCTCACACACAAGTGCGATTGTTTCTTCTGGTATACTGGTGTCAAGGATAACCATGCGCGCCTTATTCAGCATTTCCATTTTTGACGTCACAAAGCTTGCCGTGAGGTTATCGTTGATCCGCCTGTCCGATACTGCAAGCCTCCTGTTTCCCTTCTCGTCCGCTATATACAGATGTATGGCTGTGTCAGCCCGCACTGTCTTTAATGAATTGGAAATATCAATCCCAAGTTCCTCGCAATTCTCTATAATTTTGCGCGCGTAATCGTCATCGCCGATCACGGTGATCAGCTTTGTCCTGACACCGAGAAGTCTCAGATTATGTGCGATATTCCTTCCTGTTCCCCCCAGCGACCGGACAGCCCTTCCTGCACTGGATTCTCCTTCTACCAATGCTTCCTCCGGCGCCCCTCCGATATCCATACTCGCGCCTCCGATCACTGCACAGTAATCAGGACCACTCGTCACATATCCCTTTCCAAGAATATATCCTTTTTTCATCAGGTTGGAAATATGTACTGCTGCCGAAGAGCGGGCAATTCCCGCCTTCGCCGCAAGCTCCTCCTGTGAAATCATCGGGTTTTCCATAATCCACTGAAATATCTGTGCCTCTCTATTTGTCATATATACTCCCTTCTCTTTATCAATCACTATGCAAATAAGGAATTAGTCCTTTCATGGCATTGTATAAATCAAATTTATAATAATGGCAATGATTACCTATTTTTAATCATAACACCACCGAAAAGCACTGTCAACGTATTAGTAAAACATAATATCTGTTTTAGCTAAATTTGGCACATGCTTTCCACTACTTTTATTAATGTCTGAAAAGTTTTCATTGACTTTCAGTGTACAATTGACTGACAATTTGATATACTTAGATATATCTGTTCCAAAATATCCAAAAGCAAATTTTCAGGAGGATTTACATATGAGTAAGAAGAAAGTAGTAGTCGCACTGGGACATGACGCGCTGGGCTCCACCACACTTGCGCAGCTCAGTGCTGTCAAAAAAACAGCAAAGGCGTTAGCGGACCTGGTTGAAGCAGACTATCAGCTGACAATCACACACAGTAATGGTCATCAGGTCAGCATGATTCACAAAGCCATGACGGAGCTGCACCGCATTTACATCGACTATACACCCGCACCAATGTGCGTGTGCTCTGCGATGAGCCAGGGTTATGTGGGTTATGATATACAGAATTCGTTGAAATCTGAGCTTTTGAGCCGGGGAATCTCCAAGCCGGTCAGCACGATCCTGACGCAGGTGACAGTTGATCCCTATGACGAAGCTTTTTATGATCCGAAAAAGGCAATCGGACGCTATATGTCAAAGGAAGATGCCGATACAGAGGTAAACAAGGGGAATTATGTTGTTCAGACGGAAGACGGATACCGCAGGGTTGTCGCTGCCCCCCAACCGATTGACATCGTAGAGATTGAAGCCATCAAAACGCTCTCTGATGCCGACCAGGTCGTGATCGCCTGCGGCGGCGGCGGTATCCCTGTCATCGAGCAGCAGCATGTACTCAAAGGTGCTTCCGCAGTCATCGAGAAAGACTGTATTGCCGGCAAGCTCGCCTCCGACCTCAAGGCTGATGAGCTTCTGATTCTCACCAGCGTGGACTATGTATATCTGAATTTCGGAAAAGCTAATCAGGAACCTTTAAAAACACTGACAATTGCAGACGCGAAACGCTATATCGAGGAGGAACAGTTTGGCGAGACAGACATGCTTCCCAAGATCGTCGCCGCGATATCCTACCTCGAGGCAGTCCCTGACGGCAGGGTTGTCATCACTTCCCTGAACAAGACTGCTGATGCCATCAATGCAAAGGTTGGCACAATCATTACAGCAAGCTAAAGTATGTTGGGAAAAAGGCGGCAGGTTCGTCAATCCTGCCTGCTGCCTAATTCACCCAGGACTAACAGAAAAGCCCCTATGATAATACCAAAGTCAGCGAGATTGAACACGATGGCACTGCATTTTTCAATAAGTTTCCTAAAAAATCGATTTTTGCAATTTTCCGCCTTCATGAGACGGACTGAAAAATAATCGACCACGTATTTCCTTCGGAGACGGTCATAGGTATTGCTGTAGGCACCGCCCAGTATCAGGGCAAGTCCGGTCTTTAGGATTCCTTTTCCCTTCCTGCCAAGTGTCGCAACAAAAATTCCTGTCACAAATGCACTGAATGCCAAGGAGAGCAATGCGATCAAATACTGGTTTTTGTCACCAATGTTCATCATTGCTCCCCTGTTATGGTATCGTTTGACTACAATTTTTCCGTCTGCCACTGGCTTTTCACCAACAAAATCACCTTTCTCAACCTGGTACTTGATAATGCTGTCCGCTGCCAAAAGTGACATTAGTGTCATCATATACGGCATTTTTCTCACACCCTTCTTTTTTCATGCGCTTATATCTCTTACGCTATCACAGGTGTGAAAAAAAGTCAATCACTCTATTTTTTTGCTGTGTTGTTGGCGTTCGTACTATTTGCGCCTTCTACATTGCTGGATTCCGTGCTGCTGTTCTCGATACTGTTGTTTTCTGTGCCATCTGTCCCTGTACCGTTATTTCCTGTACCTGCACCGTTATTTCCCGTATCTGCAGTTCCTGTACTGTTTGACTGACCTGCGCCTGTTCCAGTGGTTTTCAGATTGCTCACGTTAAATCTTCCCTGCAGTCCGCGGTAGAACTCCTCCATACTGTCATTAATCTTGAACTCATTTGTCTGCAATACATTGATATACTCTGAGACGATTTTTGCCAAGTTACTGTCTGGATTTGCATCCACAAACTGCTGATAATACTGCAGTGCCTTCTGGTCAATGGCATCGTTGGAATCACCTTTATAATAATGTTCTATGCCCTCTGACTTATTATATCCGCCGCTGATGGCATTTGTCGCAATCTCCTCATACATTCTTGCCGCTGCCTCAGATGACACCTCGTTCGGATATTTCTCCAGATGCTGCTCAAAGAGACGTGCACGCTCCAGCATTTCGGACAGCGTCATATTGATGACTTTCCTGTTTTCCTTATCAGACATTACCATGGACGGTGTATCACCCTCCAGCCGCATCAGATCCATGAACGCGATCATATCCTCCGGCATATACTGTCTGCTGTCCTCAAGTCCAGTGAAATCAATATTTCTGATATCATCACCAAAGCTTAAAAGACCAGTGAAAAAATTTTTCACATCACTTACTGCCGCTCCTGCAATATTGGTATTAATGTAATTAATAATGCTGTTCGGATCTGTACTCTCGTCGCCAATCATGGCATCAAACTCGCTGTAATCACCATTCACAGTATCTGAGCCGCCTTCGCTGCTTCCCTCGCTGCCACCCTCTGCGCTGCCGCTCTCATTTGTCTGGGACTGGTCCGCGCCTGTGATTGGATCTCTGTTTTCATTTCTGTTGTCCTTTTTTCCGCATGCCGATATGGAAAGTGCACAAACACAGCATAATGCCGCGAGTATGGCTTTGCGGACTGTTGGACTTTTCTTATTCAATATCCAATTTTTTTTCATAATATTTTCCTCCATGAGATTCCATAGTTACTGCTGCCATCTTATTGTCTCTCACTTTCGGGAAAAATATTCGATGATTCAAAAATGATAAAATAAATGAATTTTAATTCATGACTTATTGTGTCTATATGATGATTAGGCTTTTTCCTTGGAAAGAAAATCCATATTCTCTATTATTTTCCAGGTCAGAACCGTCAGCAATGAGAACAGCTTCTTACTGTTTTTCCCAATCTATACAAAGTCATTTCATATTTCACTATTTCAGTTCTGCGGATATCTTATTTTTTCTATACAGACTATTCGATATTACTCTGGATATTTACTTTACAACACGATTGAGATTTAGACAACCGCCTCTACAATCGTTTTACATCCAACCTTGATTTCCTTCACACCCACTTCTTTTTTTTGATTAAAATTAAAGCTGAGCATGTAGCCCTTCTCCTTATGATAATATTCTAAATACTCCACAAGCTGCTGTTCTCCGCGCTCATTGTACTCGCTCCCATGCCATATCTTTAATTCCACAATAAACTGCTCTCCAAGATAATCCACAATTACATCTGTCCGCTTCGCATCCCTCGTCTGCGCTTCCATATAATAATTGCCTGTACCATTTATGATTGGTTTCAGATATAGCAGGAAAAATTTGCGCCCATACTCTTCGACAAATTTTGCATCCTTTTCACCATAAATCTCATTGAAATATGCAACAAACTTTGTCAGAACCAGGTCCATATCGAGTTTTTTGTTTTTGACAAACTGGTTTCTGTCACACTCTCCCTGCCAAAAAGCCTCACTTTTTACTGCTTCCTCCGCGATAAACATATTCATCAGCCACATTTCAAAAATACGGTTCGCCACTATAATCTGACCTTCTTCTGCTTTCAGAAAGCCAAACATAAGACCGAGACTGATTGATTCTTCAGCCGGACTGAAAGGTATACGCTTTCCCTGGTACAACATTTCCCGTATCACACCGCGCAAGTCCTTATAAGTATCCAATTGCTTTGTCATGCTGTCAAACAAAGGCATCCTCGCATTCAATATCATTTTTACTGCCTCCGTGATCCCTTCCCGCGCCCAGATTTTTCTTTTATCTGCAAAACCCTCCATATTAGGCAGTTTTTCATCCAGCAGTTTGCAGATGGCGGATACCAGATAAGGATATCCCGCTGTATAGCCATAAATCTCCCCTGCGGTTGTTTCCACATTCATTCCTGTCTGATTATCTTCCTCATATTCCTGTAACATGGCTTGAATCTGCTCCGCTGAAAATTCCATTTTGACATCAAATTCCGCTGATATGTTCCATGGGCTGTTGTATTGGTGTTCCTCCTCTGGCCGCAACTTTTTTTTCAGATTCTTAATGTCATAAACACCTGCCAGAATTACCGAACGAAAGATTGCCTTTCTTCTCCTGTCCAGATAGTACCTTCTGAGAAGCGCAAGAAAATCGATAAATACCTGGTTATTACCTGCGCTGTCAACCTCGTCAATCATCATAACAATAGGCCTAGGTGCATTTTTACAAATTGCACTGATCTGAGTAAATAACTTCCGCAGCGAAAACGCCTCTGCTTCCTTTAAAAGACTGGTGATCGGGGAGGTTACTTCTTCCATATTCTCTACATCAATATTCTCGAACGCTTCCAGAAATATCTCCGCAAAAGCGCGCGCAAAAATAAATTCATCTCTGAATTCAGCAGAGCTCAGTTCTTGAAAATCAAGGTGTACCACCAGATAATCTGCCCTTAAATACTCCTCCAACGCAAACAGAGTCGTCGTTTTGCCATACTGTCTGCCTCTGTTAATGGCAAAATATTTCCCTGCATCTACATATGCTTCTTTAATCTGTTTTAGCCTGTCATCAAGCCGCACCATGTAATGTATATCTGACTCACACTGTCCTTCTGTATTAAAATGCCGCTGCATTGTATTCCTCCCTAAACTTCCATTTCACATTGTAACGCCGCCGATCAAACACCTTTTCCCCTGAAAAGCAAATCCATACTTTCTGATATTTTCCAGATCAAAACCATCAGCGATGAGAACAGCTTCATACTGTTTTTCCTCAATCTGTGCAAGGGTATTGGCGACAGTATCCTCCAGCTTTTCTTCATCATCATCCTCATCCAGTACCTTAAACTCAAAAATGAAGGCCTTTTCATTCTTGTCAAATGGCTCAATCATTACATCGTAACGCCCATAACCACTTTCACGGTTTGATGTCACTTTGTATCGATCTGCCAGATTCACAATCATGCCAAGTACAAAACCATGATAAAATTTTTCTGGTTCCGTCTCTTCGGAAGGCTTATTCCCAGCGTCAAAAGCACTAAATGTATTCAATGCAATCTTATTCATAAAAGAATTCATTTTGCGGACATTGTCATTTAAGAGAGCATTGATAAATTCATTGTAATATACAGGCGTCTTGTCGCGTCCGAACCAACCTCTGACCATATTTTTAAACATGAGGAGCACTTCTCTGTTCGTAAGTGTCAACGAGTACTGTATCTCTCCCACTCTTTCCTCCGTGAATGGCTCCGTTTCTATCATCTTCAGATACCCTGATGCCAGAAGCAGACTCCATATCGCATTTGTATTGCCTTTTAACTGACTAAATACAATCTGCTCATCGATCGGCGCTGTAAAGCTCTTTCCCGCCAGCAGATCTTCAACTGCTTTCTTTGCATCGGCATCTCCTGTCTGAATCAGTGCATTGACCAGATCATTTGAGCTTGTATTTGCCCAGTACGTCTCATATTTTCCCCTGCTTCTAATAAAGGACGCAATTGACCATGGATTATAGATATCGGTGTGCTTCCCAAAAGTAAAGCCATCATACCACTTCTTCACACCCTCTTTATGACTGCCCAGACCCGCATCATCAAGCGCCTGAAAAACTTCCGTCTCCGTAAAACCAAAGCAAGCGGCATACTCATCAGAAGTCGTTGTCACGACTTTGAGGTGGTTTAACTCCGAAAATATCGATTCCTTTGAAATTCTGGTGATACCCGTTATGAGGCCTCTTTCCATACTGTCATTATTTTTAAAAGTATTTACAAAAAAGCTTTTAAAAAATGTCACTGCCTCCTCCCAGTAACCATACAACCATGCCTCCTGCATTGGCGTATCATATTCATCAAGGAGAATGATCACTTTTTTTCCATAATATCTTTCAAGATACATACTCAGGGTACTGACTGCTGTCGCAGCCATCTCATCGCTCATATTTGCCGTTATCGACGCGTAGTATTCTCTATCACTATCGTCAAACATCCCAGACTTCATCATATCCTTAAATTTTTGATATGCCATGGCAATGATTCTTTTTACCGAAATCTTCATCTGCTCCGTATTTTTTTGCTTTGCATCCTCGCCTGTCTTGCCTGCAAAACCCGACTTTACCCCAGCAAAGGTCATAAAAATGACAGGAAAAGTTCCCTGAAGCTTTCTCAGGTTTTCATCTTCCCATACCTTGCGTCCTTCAAATAAAATGCCTTTATCTTTATATTTATTTGAGAAAAAACACTCCACTGTGTTCATGTTGAGCGTCTTTCCAAATCTGCGCGGACGTGTGATCAGCGTGACCTTGTCAGCGTAATCCCACCACTCCTTGATAAAGCTCGTCTTGTCTATATAAAATATATGGTTCGTCATCATATCCTCATAGTTTTGATAACCTAAACCGTATTTTACTTCCATGAATAGCGACCTCCGTTTTACGTATTAGTCTAATGTACTGAAATATCATAATTCCATAAAATATCAATACCCTGTCAGTACAGTACATTATCTTTACTATACATCACGATCAGTATTTGGACAATATGTAAACTGTTGATAGTCCATTATTTATCAAACATCACTTTCTGGATTTCTCCTGCAAAATATCCATTTATATCTATTTGCCTCGTCCAAACCAGATAAAAAATCTGATGAAGAGCATGACAAGTTCATACTTTGCATCAGATTTCTTCACTTCGCTACAGAAAAATTTAATATTCTGCAAACTTAACCATACATTCTTTACCACAAAACGCAATACCATATCGGCTGATCACACTGTAGTTATCGTCAACCAGCTCTTTTGCATAATCTCTGTCCTCAATCTGTTTCAGGGCTTCTTCGGCTTTTGCTTCCAGCTGGCCAAGCTTCTTGGTCACCTTAAAATCAATTGTTTATACGCACTCTCGAACGTGGACTGTTTCCCTGCTTTTAATGCTAATGTAATAACTGGATACTTTCCCATATGCAACAGATATTTCTCTCCTGCCTGCATAATACGTAATCCAGAAAAAATCCCGCTATTATCTATGGACTCTCCCTTGCTGTTGCGCATGTCCTCAAAGAAATACTGCAGCATATTCATATTTCATGTCTTTCCAAAACGCCTGGGGCGTGTGAAAAAATTAACGTCGCCCTTCATGTCTAATATATCCTTAATGAAAGCAGTCTTATCCACGTAATAATAACCTTTTGTGATCAGTTTTTCAAAATTGTCAACACCTATTGGTAATGGTTTATAATGCATTTTGTTTTCTCCATACAACGAATCTTCGTGTTTCTTTCATCAGTATAATCTATACTTAATCTGATGTAAAGTATGAATTTGCAGGAGAAATCCATTCACATTTTACTATATTGCCTGCACATTCTGCCTATCGAGATGTAAAAGTAAATTATTATTCCTTTGGTCTTTTTATTGAATAAGTATATTTTCCTGGATTTCGCCTGCAAAATAATTTCCAATCTGTGCAATAAAGCTTAAGACATCTTGTTTCATTATCTTGGGAAATGCGGATAAAACAGGAGCTGTCTCGAAACTCAATACCCCGTCAAACTGAATTTTCCGAAGACCTCTGATAAAGCCGTCCCAATCTGTGGATGAAGCGTTCTCGCGGCTTCGGGTAAACGTAAATGGTATCTGATGCAAGTCCCCGATGCCGTCATTATCATGAATATGAAGTACTTTCAGCCGGCTTCCAAGTGTAGTGATAAAATCTTCAAAATCAATTCCTATGAGATTTGCATGCCCTGTATCAAAGCAAAAGCCCAAAACTTCTGCCCCATATTTTTCATTTATCTGATCAATCCGTGCTACCGCCTTCCTCACGTCACAGCAGGGACCTTCTATAATATGGTTTCCTATATTGGTATAAATATTTTCCATGCATATTGTTATTTTTAATTCTTTTGCCATTGGTGCAAGCGATTCTAAGAACGTTTCCGTCTGCTCCCATTCTGCCGCCTCTGAACCGAGATTACGGGCAAGCTTGAAGCCGTGCACCACAATGTATGGACAACCAAAGAAAGCACAGACTTCCATGCTTTTGGGTGCCACTGTATGCATCAGGTAATTGTTTATTTCTGCTGTCGCATTTGGTATGTAGCTTGGATATGGCATATGCATTTGATTGATCACAATTCCCGCTGCCATGGCTCCCTGCTTATGCGGCGCAAAGAACCTCTCTAATTCTGAAATCGACTGGCCATAAAAATCATTCAGTTCGAATCGATAAAGTGATTCATTTAAAAGATATCCATTTAGGTTAAAATCCGCATAGGTAAAACCAGCACGTCTTAGCATAGCAAAACCTTCCTCTGGATAATCATCATTGACAACATTTTTGGTCTGGACTCCGATCTCTATCATTTTATCACTCTTCCCCCTCCAATATTCCAGTCTGTCAAAATGGAATATTTGTAATATAGAACCCTTGCTTTTGTCTCATTTATAAAACGCAAAATCTCATTTTTTCGGTATCTTCCTGTTACGGCGTGCTTCAATGCACGCCTTTGATTTATTCGCCACCACTCCTTTCTGTCTTCTGATAATCTCCAGTAACTCTTTACTATTTGTAACTTCAGGCATTTCATTGTTAACTTCCTGAAAAAAATAACCCTCAATTGGAAAAGCCTCATAAATACTGGTTTCTTGAGGATAATAGCCATACTAATTTGAGGGTTAATTAACTCTCTAAGTTTAGCTCCAAACTCTTGAAAAAAGCCTATAAATAAAGTTTCTTAAAAATTGAGTGTTAAAATATGAGGAAGTTCAGATTCATTGATTGTTTTCATCCGTTCAAAAAACCTCTGCTGCTTTGAAATCAATCTCCGTTGTCGATGTATAATCTTTATTTTTTCAGTTTATTCTCCTGCCGATCATAATATCGCTCCAAATCTCCAATAGACAGCACTCCTGACATCTTACCATCGCTTAGCAGATACAGCACTTTATCATTATAATTCATAAAATGAACATAGGCCATTTGTGACAGATCTAAAATATCTGTTATTTCATAAACTGATGTCATGTTTTTCATTTCAATAAAAGCATATTTATTTTCAGCATCTTTATCCATTTCGTTCTTCCCTATCAGTTCTGTTCATTGTAACTTTCGCACATCCTGCCTGCGCCAAACAGAACCCTCTGAGAATGCCTCATTATCCTCTTTTCCAGTTCAACTTGCCATCCTATATAGTGCCATTACTCCTACATCCTGCTTTGGACACCCCAAGAAAGCACGGATCCCTATGCTTTTTTGGCTACTGTCTGCATCAGATAATTTTAATTGACTCTGCTGCATTCGGTATGTATACTCATGAGCGGTCAAATTTGCCAGAATAAGAAATAATCTTTTATAGCAAAATTTACACCCTACAGTAAATTTTGTCGGTATGCAGTATAGAATAAGTTTCATACCAACATATTCAAATTCTATAACTTGCAAGATTAAATGGAAAACTGCATATTCAATTTGGTAAATTTTACCTCTCGTGAGTATAGCTTGGATATGGCATATGCATCTGATTAATCTTTATACTAACCATTTCTGTTGCTTCCTTATGTGGAGTAAACTTTCCAATTCCCCAATGGACCGATTAAAAAATCATTGCGCTCCAAAAAATGAAGTAGTATATTCGTAAGACACGAATTTAGACTGAAATTGCAGCAGAAAAATCCCGCTCGCTTCACTATTTCAAATCCCTCTATAGGATATTTGTCAAAGACGATATCTTTACTCTGCACACCGACAGTTAATTTATTCGTTCGTTTACCAGCTTCCTAATTTCAGTTGTTCTTTCAGATATGCAATAGTACTCTTAGGACAAAGTTTTTCGATCATGTCCATATCTTTTTCCTGCAAAGCTTTTCGCACTAATGTCGCACTGATGGTCACCTGCTCACATTCCCCCACAGTAACTCTAGGTATCTCAATAACTGTTACACCAAACTCCGGCAGTATTCGCTTCAACGTCTCATTATATCTCCTTGTTACTTGATCCAAAGGTTCTTCTCCCACAAAACGATACTGAATCCCCAGACTTGTTGCCACAACTTCGCCAAAAATATACACATCGTAATCCATAGAACCCACTGTCTTAACTTGGTCTTTTTCAAAATACTGTGCAAAAGTATCCAAAGATATAATATATCTGCCCGACGGAACAACATGAACCCCTTGCAGATCCATAACTCCCTGCTCTACCATCAACAACCTATCCTGAAATTTAAAATATGACTGGTCTTCTTCGACAACAAATATGAATAGTTTATCCACCTGTTTCAATGCCTGCTCTATTAAATATCTGTGTCCTTTCGTAAAAGGATTACAGTTCATGACAATGGCACCTACTCTGAAATCACCTGTTTCCTTATGAAGATTATACTGCTTAAAATAATTTTTTAAATATTCCCAGATATCCCAGCCTATATAATAATTTTGTATTCTCTCAGGCACGCTCGTCTTTTTCTCACTGACTAATACTCCTGATGAATAAAGATCCTGATAGATCTTTCCTGCAAGTTTTTGATTTACTATATAATTGCAATGTAGCTCCATGTCTGCAATATAATCAGTCAGGGGTGTTACCTCCATATAAGTATTTGCAACATCTCCCACCAAGATAAGATTATCCATGTCTTTATCTGGCAACCATCTTTCCATACACCAAATGATAACAATGTCGTCTTCTGACAGTTCTTCCACGAACATTGCATGATAAAAATATTCTGTCCCAAACAAACCTTTGTTCAATACTTTCCATGACGTGTAACCACCCTCATTCAATTTTTTCTGTAAATACGATGCTATAGTCTGATGATCTTTACAGTATGCTCCTGCAATAACACATGAACCATACATGAAAATTCTTCTATCTGCATCGGGTGGATTATTGGTTGTAACGCGACACCCATCTTTAAAAGAATACCATTTGCCGTCCCTGTCCATAAAAGACGCAACACCATTTTTTACTACAAGACTACTCTGGTGCTGTTCTGTCCGCATGGTATCAACAATCCCCTCTTCATATTCTGATTGCAAGAAAGTTTTCCATTCTTCCGCCGATAATCCCTTCCATTGGGTTCGCTCTGTATAGAACCGCCGTCGTTGTAGAATTTCGGCTTCTTTCGGGTTAAGGGGAAGTTCGTGCTTTGTATAAATAATTACTCTTGCTTTTGTCTGGTTTATGAATCTGGAAAGTTCCTTTTTCATCCAGATATCTTTACCTGTTCTGGCGTCTTTCAGGGAATTTCTCTGTGCCCTTCGGAACAGGGGTGCTTTCTCATACCTTATGATGCCAAGTAGCTGGTTATCTGCCGTGACTACTGGTACTTCATTTATTGGATATGCACGACTGAAAAATTTTTGTGCTACATCATAGTCAATAGAATAAAGCGCTGTATATTTTTTGTTAATTTTTATCTTCTCATCCCCCTTTTCGTAAAACCTTTTCAGATCCCCAATGGAAAATACGCCAAGGATAACCCCTCCTCGGTTTAAGACATAAATAATCTCCTCTTCGTGATTCATAAAATGACGGTATGCTGTTTCAGCCAGATCTGTAATCTCTTCCAGCCGATAAACAGACGTCATATTCTCTCTGGCAATAAAAAAAGCTTTCCCTACACTCACTTTTTACCTCCGTTTTCCATAAGAATTTTATTATTTCATCCCATTC
>JAIEEY010000074.1 GCA_029067205.1 Lachnospiraceae bacterium | reverse complement strand
CTCTTATCTATTGAGTGCTAACAAATCATATAATAGTTTTTTGCTGAGCGTTCTGCAAACGGATTTAGATTTTATTATCTCCCATTTTCTTCCATTAACTCATATTTTCTTAAATTTTCTCTTATTTTCAAAGTTTGTATCACTTAATAATTATTTTAGATTTAGGCATTTTTCAAACCTTTTTCCAATCTTTCCCTGTATCCCGGCGCATTCTTTATCGTAAATTTGTTCTCCAACATAGCATATTCAGCGTCCGAAAGAATATTCTTAAAGCTTTCCTCAACGTTTGTCCGCATCGCACAGCCAACAGCAATACTTGGTGCAAGTTTCTCATCCTCAAAGCTGTCACACGCCCGCTGTATTGCATCGCAATAAGACTTCGCCTCATCCTCCTCTGCAAGCGGCAGAAGCACGTTAAATACATCACCCTCTACCCTGCCGATCACAGCATGCTCCAATCCGGTTTCCTCCACCTTGGATTTGAGGATCTCAGCCACTGTCACGATCAGGCGGTCACTCTCCTCCTCGCCGAAATTGTTGTCTACAAACCGCCAGTCATTGATATTGACACAGATCGCCGCTGTAGGTACTACTTCACGCTCCGCAAGCTCCTTCATCTGACTGATAAAATGATTTCTGTTCAGCACGCCTGTAAGTGGATCATTTTGCCCGGAATACTGCGCCTGGGCGGCATCCTTCTCCAACTGCTGCTCTAGTTCCTCGATATAGACTGCCTGCTCACTTGTCAAATATGATTTCTCACTATGATTTTGCAAAGTATCAATATATGCGCCAAGTGTTCTGCTTGCCGCGTTGATATTCTCCTCCGCGACATGATCGTACTTTGCATAGATATGACATACTGTCCTGCCCTTCACACGGATCTTATTTCCAGGCTTGTTGACTACATCTGGCTTAAAATCGCCAAAATCACCTATCGTCATAAGAATATTTCCATGTCTGTCTGTCATCAGCGTGTCAAGCCCAAAACACTCATTGAACTGTGTCAGCATGATATTTGCTGTCTCCAGATCAAATAAATCCTTGGGAGAATAATTTTTGCTGTTCTGTTCGATTCTCTGCACAAATGCTGTTCTCTTCTCGTTCATTGTTCTTCTTTCTCCTTCCACTATCTTAGGAACTGTTCAAAAATAACCTATTAATCTTGATTTGTCTATTTCTGAACAGTTCCTTATCTTCCAATCTGCAATTAGATTATACCGTTTTGCTGGGTTATTGTCTATCCTTTCATAATAAACCTGTCGATAATCTCAACGATTCCATCATGATCATTGTCATGTTCCGTAATATAATCCGCATATTCCTTCACGATCGAACTGCCATTTACCATGCACACCCCTACTGCAGCAGCCTCGATCATCGTGATATCATTTTCCTCATCTCCCGCCGCAACAGAATTCTTGATATGGACATGTATCGCGCTGCACAGATTCTGAAGCGCATTTCCTTTTCCTGCCTTTTTATTGTAAAATTCAAGATAACGGGAACTTGAAAAAGCACAGGTAATATTCTTGGCAAAATCTGATGCCTCTACCTCCCTGCGCAAATCCTCCAGCCGGGACCTGTTATCGATATCGATCGCAAGCAGCTTAAACGGAGCATGGGTAAGCTCCTTCGCCAGGTCTGTTCCGACTTTATACGGCGATTTGATTGCTTTCTTGTAAAAGGCAATCTCCCTGTCGTCCGCACAGCTTATAATATGTGTATCTGTGTACGTCTGAATGTGGATCCCTTTTTTCAAAGCCATGTCAAAAATTGCCTGTGCGGTCGGTATCGGTACATCATACTGTTCTATGACAGAATTGTCCGTGCAGTCATAAATAACCGCACCATTATATGCTGCCATATAAATTTTCCCTATAGAATCACTTCTCTGTATATCGAGATCCGCTAATACATCAAGAATACTGTTCACTGACCTTCCGCTTGCCAGCACGAAATGATTTCCCCCTGCCAGCATTTCTATGATTTTATTCCTCGCCTTTTCTGATATTTCTTTCTCCGAATTCAGCAGTGTGTCATCAAGGTCTGTAAACAGGATTTTTGTGTTCAAACTCTTTTTCAAATCTGCGAGAAACCTGTCTGGCACGTAAAGCTTTCCATACCCTACAGCAAGGTCAAGCCCTGGTTTATTCGCACCGTGAAAATCCGAACCGCCGCTTGGCAGCAGATTGAATTTCTCTGCCAGCGCACGCATCTGTTTTTCCTCTGACGGCGAATATGTGCTATAAAAACACTCTATTCCCATAAGACCTGCATCTTTTAACCTCCCCACCAGCACATCAAGCTGCTCATGCCCAAGCTTATACAGTGTAGGGTGTGCCAGAATCGGTATCCCTCCAGCTTTCATCGTCACCTCGATCACTTCCTCCGGCGTAACCTTCTCGCGATGCACAAAATACGGCGTATTGTCGCCAAGATATCTTTCAAAAGCCTCACTCCTGCTTTTCACATAACCCTTGTCCAGCAAAAAAGCGGCATAGTGAGCCCTCGTGATCACCGCATCCGGAAATGCGTCCACAAGCGCCTCATAAGTAATATCAATGCCCGCCCCGCGCAGATTCGCACACAACTTATAATTTCTATCCGTCCTAGACTGTTTGAAACGCGTCAGATATTCCAGAAAGACAGGTGCCTTATGATCAATAAACAATCCTACGATATGCACATCACGGTTATTGTACTCTGTTGAATACTCGATTCCTGGAATCACCTCAATCGGTTTTCCCTTCGCATATTCCATCAGTTCATCCAGACCATCTACTGTGTCATGGTCTGTGAGCGCCACCGCACTCAAGCCTTTTTCTATGGCATAGTCCACCAGCTCACTAGGCGTGAGTGTGCCGTCAGAACAGCGCGAATGCGCATGTAAGTCAACAAATCCCATTTCCAATTTCTCCTTATACTCACTATCTGTAACAACCTGTGAGAACGGTTCATAATTTCTAATGAAAAAAGACAGTATAACTGCCTCTTTTTCATAAAATCACTGTAAGGAACTGTTCCTAATCGCTTATTCCTCGCCGTTCTCATCCTCCGCCTCCGCAGTGTATACGGAAGTTCTCTTTCTCGCCATCTCATCACTTGCAAGATACTCATCATAAGTTGTAATCTTGTCGATCAGTGTGCCATCCGGCAGGATCTCCATGATACGGTTCGCAGTCGTCTCCACAAACTGGTGGTCGTGACAGGCAAACATTGCCATACCAGGAAACTTGATCAGTCCGTTGTTGAGCGCTGTGATGGACTCCATATCAAGGTGGTTTGTCGGCTCATCAAGGATCAGGCAGTTCGCCCCGCTGATCATCATCTTGCTCAGCAGACAGCGTACCTTCTCGCCACCGGAAAGCACCTTTACCTTCTTCACACCGTCCTCGCCAGCAAAGAGCATACGCCCAAGGAAACCGCGCACATATGTGATATCATCCACCGGCGAATATCCCATCAGCCAGTCCGCGATCGTATAATCATTGTTAAACTCGTTGGTCGGGTCCTTTGGAAAATAGGCCTGCGAAGTCGTGACACCCCACTTGTAGGTGCCCTCGTCCGGCTCCATCTCTCCCATCAGAATCTGAAACAGCGTTGTCTTGGCAAGTTCGTTCGCCCCAACAAACGCAACCTTGTCCTCACGTCCTAATATAAACGAAATATTGTCAAGCACTTTCTCCCCATTAATTGTCTTGGAAAGATTCTCAACTGTAAGCACCTCGTTCCCGATCTCGCGATCCGGACGAAAATCGATGTAAGGATATTTGCGGCTCGACGGCTTGATATCGTCCAGTTCAATCTTCTCCAGGGCGCGTTTTCTCGATGTCGCCTGCTTTGACTTGGAAGCATTTGCCGAGAAACGGGAGATAAACTCCTGCAATTCCTTGATCTTTTCCTCTTTCTTCTTGTTTGCCTCTTTCATCTGCTTGACAAGCAGCTGGCTTGACTCATACCAGAAATCATAGTTTCCGGCATAGAGCTGAATCTTGCCATAATCAATATCTGCAATCTGCGTACATACTTTGTTCAGAAAATAGCGGTCATGCGACACGACGATCACCGTATTGTCAAAGTTGATCAAAAACTCCTCCAGCCACGCGATCGCATCCAGATCCAAATGGTTCGTCGGCTCGTCGAGAAGCAGGATATCCGGATTGCCAAAAAGCGCCTTGGCAAGCAGCACTTTCACCTTTTCACTACCATTTAAGTCCTTCATCAGGGAATCGTGGATCTCTGTGTCGATTCCCAGACCATTTAACAGCTGTGCCGCATTGGATTCCGCTTCCCAGCCGTCCATCTCAGCGAATTCACCCTCAAGCTCGCTGGCGCGAATCCCATCTTCGTCTGTGAAGTCCTCCTTGGCATAGATGGCATCCTTTTCCTTCATAATCTCATAGAGACGGGCATTTCCCATAATGACAACGTCCATTACAGGATACTCATCATACTTGAAATGATCCTGCTCTAACACAGAAAGTCTCTGTCCCGGCGTGATTGCAATATCCCCTTTTGTCGTCTCCAGTTTTCCTGACAGGATTTTTAAAAAGGTGGATTTGCCTGCCCCATTTGCACCGATCAGTCCATAGCAGTTTCCTTCTGTAAACTTGATGTTTACATCCTCGAATAATGCCTTCTTCCCAACTCTATAGGTTACATTGTTTGCACTTATCATGATAAATTCCTCTTTAATTTCTTATGATTACTTATTTGTTACTCACTCTTTTTCT
>JAIEEY010000073.1 GCA_029067205.1 Lachnospiraceae bacterium | reverse complement strand
CTTTTGATTAAGAAAAACTCGAAATGTGCAATTTGTGCAAAGTAAATGTAAATTCCCTATAAGAGTTTAACTTTAGAATGTCACATTTGAAATGCACATTTTGCACAAATCCAGTAAAATCAACGGTTTCAAGCACTTTAGTAAATTGAAGTGTGCAAAATAAATGTAAGAAATCTTACGGTTTTATGTAACGGAATTTCAGAAAGCAGGTGTAAATATGGATTATTTTTCAATGTATAAAGATGTGTGGGAATTTCATAAAAAGCATATCGAAAATATACAAGATACAGATGAATTTTGGGAAATGGTAGTTAATGAGGGCAATGCAATTTCAAAAAAATACAATGAGTGCAAATTTATTATAAACCTTGTGTTAGGAGAAATTACAGAGTTTGAGCGAATTTATAAGGAGATGAAAGCCAATGCAAACACAGCAGTATAAAGATTATATGCGTAGTGACGAATGGGAAGCTAAGAAGCAAGAACGCATAGCCATTGATGGCGGTTGTGTGATGTGTGGCAGACCGATTGAACGCATTAGAAGCGTACAGGTGCATCATGTGACCTACGCAAGACTAGGCAATGAGAATGTACTTACAGACCTTTGTACTTTGTGCGGTTCGTGTCATAAGAAGATACACGCATATTATAACCGCAAAAGAGAGTAAAAGACCAAGTACAACGCATATTTTCTTTACACAAAAAAAGACCAAATTAGCAGAAAGCGAGGTATAAGGCATGAAAAATGAATTAAAACCAAAAGAATATAAGCGATTTACCCCAAAGCCAATAGAAGCGGATAGTACGCTTGAAGCTGTATTAAATATGACTATTGAAAGTCTGAAACAGGGCAGACCTCCGGCATATTCCGATACAGAACAGGGGCTTGAAGAATTTAAGCAGACCACAATTGACTATTTTCAGTATGTGAAAGATACTAATGCAAATCCAGATATTGAAAAAATGTTAGTGCCAGATATTGAAGCTCTATGTACTTTTTTAGGGATAACGAGAGCAACGCTTTTGACCTATGAAAAGCAGAGGGGCAGCAGTTGGCAGGATTTTATAAAGCAAACAAAAAACGCAATAGCCGCCTGCAAAAAAGAGTTAGCATTTCATCAGCAAATACCGCCAGTTATTGCTATGTTTGATTTAACGAATAATCACTCTTATGTGAACAGTAGCGAGTTTCGGATTGAGCCTATAAGCGATAAAGTCCCGGAAAGACACTTATCATTAGAAGAACAGATACAGCAAGCCGGGTTAGTATGGAATGATGAAAAAGGCGAATATATTCCGGCTATTGAAGCAAAGGGGGTATTGAGTGAGTGAACGCACAACAGCAACAGAAAGCGATTGAAGCATTAGACCGTCAAAGGGAGAAAGAACGAAAACAACATTATGCAATGATGTATCATTTAGGGGCATATATGAAACTGCATTATGAGGGCGTGATGTTACCGTACAAGGTTCTGTATGACCTTGAAAAAGCGGAACATGAGAAAACCTTTACAGAAGTACCGCCTAATCCTTATTATCCCAATCCGGCTATAACATTGAAAACAAAGTGGAGTATGCCAAATTATGAGGGGGATTATAAAGGTTTGCCATTAAACAATAGCGGACTTCCAGACCTCAAAGCAGATATTGAGTATAAAAAGAAGTATGAAGAATATGAACAGCGTGTAAAATCCGAGAAAATGAGTGTTGACAAATGGGGTTATTATTATGCCCGGTTCCTGCTGCCTTATAACCTATTATCATTTACAGATTTTGATTTTTGGGGCGAGATACCAAAGGATGATGAAGCAAAGGCAGTAGTAGCTAATTTAAGAGCCGCTTGCGTGGAAGCGCAAACAGATTGTAGAGAGCATCCAGAGGAATATAATTTAGAACCTATTCCACGATTAGAAGCACATAAAACAATATATGATGTTCCTTACGGATATATTTAAGGAGGGCAACCATGACATTTAAAAATCATGTAGAAGAAGTATTGAAAGATGAAATTAGCAAAACAATTAGGCAGCAGGGTTATATTTTGGAAACTGAATTTTGTACTAAGATATGTGAAAAATATAGTTTTGCTCTATATACAGTTCGCTCCATGCTTAGAAGAATTTATCCAGAAATGGCGTTAATAAAAAGGCGTATGTCGGACGAATTAAAGAGATTTTACGGACTGACAATAAAGGGGTGTCCGATTGTGTATATGCCAGATAAATAAAGATATTATTTGAAAGCGAGGTATAAAAATATGAATTACAATATAAACCGCATAGCAAGGCTTTATGACAATGTTTATTCTACAAAACCAAACAGCCCAGAGCGGACAGCGGCACTTGCAAGGCTATTTGAATCAGATCAGGAAGCATTATTTGATTTTGATATGGGTATTCGTTCCGGCAGAATCACAAAACCAAAAAATTATGAGCAGGAGGAAAACGGAAGTATGACTTATGAGCAGTACAAAAACAAAATAGGAAGTGACAAAAGCGGAACAATGCAGGAAGTTTCACAATTTGCTATGAAAAGCCCGGAATTATACCGGCAATATAAAGAACGATACGACAAAGAGCAGGACGAAGAAAGAGCCTTGCATAATAGGCGATTAACTGAAAACACATTCAAAAACAAACCATATAGCTTTAGATAGGAGGATTAGAACATCATGGAAAGATACGAACATATTCAGAAAACAACAGCTTTAAGGAATCAGAACAGCATAAAGGCCTACAAGATACTTGATATTCAAGGCAAGCGGATATTTTTCCAATTATGGCTAAATTCTGATGAAAAGGGAAGTATATCTATATCAATGCCGGAGGAATACGAAATAGGGCAGTATGTAGATATGCAAGTAATAAGACACAGCAAAACAAACTATTCTGTAAAACTGATAGGGACAACACCGAAAGCGTTTATTCCTGCTGATGGGCGAGCCATAGCGGTATAAGGGGGCGTGTTATGGATAAAGATACAATCATAAACAATTTACTTGCAAATTATGGGAAATATGGCGTTACTAAAGCAGAATTAGAACCGATTATAGATGATGGCATACGAAACTATGATTTGTCATTAGAAGCAATCTACAGCGGTTTGAGAATGAGCCTTGCATCTGCATTTAATGAGCATGAGTATTTTTCATTAGATGATGTAATGGTGATAACTGGGGAGAGCCGGAAAGAACTTTTACAGAGGATAGAACAATGTCGGCAGGAATTGATAGAAGCCGGAGAAAACCCAGACGATTATTTCAAGCCTGTAGAGCCACAGAGGGCAGCAGTCTATTACTTCCCTAACGGTTTGCATTAACGGTAATTTATTCTTGAATTTATCTAGGGAATATGCTATATTATAGAAAAGGGAAAGCCAGAGAAGCGGCTACCCCTCACAATAGCAAACTAAAACATTTTTACAATGTTCAGCCGTCAGCTACTGGGAATAGTTGGCGGCTACTTTCTTTTGTCCTTAAAAATCTGATAAAGCAGACTGATAAGGGCAACAATGAATGTACAGAATAAAAATAAATCCTGATATGTAATCATTGTATCGCCCTCCTTTCTTTCGTCTGGAGGGCTTTCATACCCTCCGAATAAAAAAGAGGGGTTGCCGCCTTTGGCTCTCTGGTTTCCCATGTCACAAAGTATATCATAAGTTTATCTATTCATCAATCATATATTTTTAGTATCAAAAGTAATGTTATAATAAATAGTATCAAAAGTTATTGACAACAACAATAACAAGAGGTAAAATAATAGTATTAAAACAGACGAACGATAGAAATGATACTAAAAAGAGAGTTATTGCTTATGTGTATGTATGGATATTGCAGGATAAGTACAAAGCAACAGAGCATTGATAGACAGATAAGAAACATTAAGAGCAGTTATGATAAAGCTGTGATAATACAGGAAGTATATACAGGAACAAAGCAGGATAGACCAGAATGGAATAAGCTGTATAAGAAAGCAAAGGCGGGAGATACCATTATTTTTGATAGCGTATCACGAATGAGCAGGAACGCAGACGAGGGCTTTTGTCTATATGAGGAATTATATAATAAGGGTATAGAGCTTGTATTTCTGAAAGAGCCACACATTAACACAAGCACATATAAGAAAGCCTTAGAAAGTAACATATCAATGACTGGAACAAATGTTGATTTTATTTTAGAGGGTGTGAATAAATATCTTATGTCACTTGCAAAAGAGCAGATAAGGCTTGCGTTTGAGCAATCAGAGAAAGAAGTACAGGACTTGCACCAAAGGACGAAAGAGGGCATAGAAACAGCAAGATTGAACGGTAAGCAGATAGGGCAGCCAAAGGGAGCGAAGCTGACAACAAAGAAATCTATTGAAGCAAAGATACAGATACAGAAGCATAGCAAAGATTTTAATGGTACTTTATCAGATGCGGATTGCATGAAACTAATAGGGCTTGCAAGGAATACATTTTATAAATATAAGAGGGAATTGAAAGCAGAATAAGGATTGTTTAGGGCAGAGTTCACATGGACTGCTGCCTTTTCTGTTGTTTATGGATAGTGGGGAGGGGGTTTTATTTGAAATCGCACACAACCCCTGCTAAGTGGCTTTTTCTGCCGGGCATTTTCAAAAAGGCTTAGTCCTGCTGCCAGTCTAAAAATTTTTTGAAATATACAAAAAGGCGGTTTTATGATAAAATAAAAGAGAAGTCGCTACTCACTACAGTTGGACTTCTCTTTAATATCCTGCATCTACTCAAATTATAGCAAAGGGGTAGGTGCATTGCAATGACGAATGAGCAAATTGTTACTGAAATTAGGAACGGTTATTCTGTAACGGATAATATGCAATTACTGTATGAAAGCAATCTGCCATTGATAAAAAGGTTTTTAAAGCCATATATCGCTTATGAGCCTATAGAGGACTTATTGCAGGAAGCCTGCTTCGGACTGGTAGAAGCGGTACAGCATTATGAAACGTCTAAAAATGTGCGGTTTATGACCTATGCGGAATACTGGATAAGGCAATCCGTACAACGGTATCTTGAAAAATGCGGTTCTGTTATAAAAATACCGAGCCACACAAGACAGAAGATAGCACGTTACAAGAAAACCGTACAGGAGTTAGGGCAGGGATTAGGCAGAGTTCCAACGGATAATGAAATAGCTGACAAAATGCGTATATCTGTAGAACTGCTGCCGGAATTAAAAATACAGATGCAGGGGGGTAGCCAGTTTAGACACTCCTTTATCAGATGATAGCAGTTTGACACTTACCAATACCGTACAAACCGATTATAGCCTTGAAGATGATACAATAGATAAAATATATGCCGAACGCTCTAAAAGCGAATTATGGGGCATTGTAGCACGTTTTACAAGTGAAAAAGAGAACCATATAATAAGAGAGATTTTCATAAATAATCAGACTATGGCAACAGTAGCCAGAGAGCAGGGCATACCATTTGATAGGATAAGGCAGATTAAGGAAAAAGGCTTGCGAAATCTACGAACAGGCAGGGCAAGGCGTGAGTTATTAGAAAAATTTGATATTGTGGAAGCCGGGACATATAGAAACAGCATGAGCAAATTTAATGAGCATGATTTTACTTCTACGGTGGAATATATCGCTTTACGCAGGGCAGAGATACAGGCAGAGTATGAAGAACGAAAAAAGCAGATAGAAGCCATGTTTGAGCAGAGGGAAAGAAAGTGTTTGTGAGTGTTCAAAAGTAGTTAATAATGTTTTTTCGTAACACACTTGTAGCACACAAATAGCTTGAAAAGCCTTGTTTTATGCGGTTTGTAGTTTTCAAAACGATAATTTCAAACAGAATAAGGAAATTAGCAAAACCCTTGAAAGTCCTGTATTTTCAAGGGTCTTCTTTATCCCATTTGTGTTCAGTGATTTCCCCCAAATGCCATGAATTTTGTCGCACAGCACCATATGCATATGTTTTCTGTGTTGTGTCTTGCGTAAGACTTTGCTAAAATGTTTTGAAAACCTGTAAATAAGGGAATTTCGGACAGCTGGATCATTTTTAGTCGCAGGGGATAATTGATTGGCTGCGGTATGAAGAGGATAAGGATACTATTTATATGAAGATGATGGAAGACAGCCGGAATATTGTCTTGCGTTAGATGATAACCTGGGATATTATATTCCTGTGATGATGCTATATAGTTAATACATTGTTGCAAATCTATATTTGTAAAGAATAGAAAGAATACAAAAAAAGGAAAGGATTAGTAATGAAACAGGGAGAGCTGTTATGCAGAAAAATGTGACATATTACCAGAAAAACAATCATATTAAATACGTTTTTTACAAGGATTCTACACAGTCTTATCCTATGCACACACATACGGGACATATGATGCTGGGATATATAACAGGAGGGATAGTTTGTGTTGTGTGCGGCAGTTGTGCACGCAGATATCATGCAGGCGAGTATTTCTGGATTATGCCCGACGTTCCGCATGCAATTGAGGCAGTAGAGGGCGCTTCGTATTCTATGATTGGTGTGTGCATAGCTTTTGATGCTTTGCCAGATCGATCGAGACAGGAAATATTACGTTTAAAGCAGCTGCTTTTGGAGACGCCGGAGAAAGTGTTTCCCATTGAGGATATGGCAAAGCGTATCAATGTCAGTCCATATCATATGATTCGACAGTTTAGGGCGGTCTGTGGACTGACGCCGCATCAATTCCAGATTCAGTGCAGGGTGCGGAAGGCGCAGAGATTGTTGGAGGAGGGAAAGAGCGTGGTCGAAGCAGCTTATGAGACAGGTTTTTACGACCAGAGCCACTTCGACCGGTGTTTTCACAAAATTGTCAGACTGACACCAAATGAGTATAAAGGTTCCGTTTATTAATATGTTTTCATCATAGTGCGGGAATGAACTTGGCAAACAGATATAGTCCGTCTTTTCCGGCTTGAACTTCATGAGGAATGCCAGCCGGCATGATGGAAATGGTTCCAACTTCGTAGCAGATGGTACTGCCGTTGTTGATACAGACACCGGAACCAGCAATTACTTCATGTGTTTCCAGCTGTGTTTCATGAATGTGGTTAAGGATGCTTTTGTCCGGTGCGATGCGGACAAGATGGTAACTGAACTGCCCATCAGTATCTTTTGCCGTGACAATGTGTTTGAGTTCCACGCCCTCAAAAATTGGGTGTTTTGACCATGGAATATCTGCAAAATGTGCCGATTTTCCTGGCAGTTTTAATGTACCATTGTTAAATGCTTCAAATAAATTGTTGTCCATGAATAGACCTCCTTAATGAATAAATGTCATAGTGTGACAGGAACTATTGTATCAGCAGAAATGTTGGATCGGATTGGATAAAATTGCGAAAATAAATGGAAAGGTGAAAATATTATGGAATGTGTAATAAGAAAATGGAGAATAACAGACGCCAAAAATCTGGCTGAGCTGTTAAATAATAAAAATATTTTGGATAATCTGCGTGATGGACTGCCATATCCATACACAACAAAGGACGCAGAGGACTATATTCAGGCGATGGTATCTGCTGACCAGGACAAAACCTTTGCGTTTGCGGTCACGATCGATGACAAGCCGGTTGGCAGCATTGGTGTGTTCCGGTGTGAGAATATCCATTTCAGAACGGCTGAGATGGGGTATTATATCGGCGGGAATTATTGGGGAAAAGGCTTGGGAACGAGTGCAGTAATACAGGCGTGTGATTATGTGTTTGGACATACGGATATCATCAGGATCTTTGCAGAGCCATTTGCCTACAACACTGCGTCCTGCCGCGTACTGGAAAAAGCGGGATTCCAGTTCGAGGGGCTCCTGCGCAGCAACGCGGTCAAGAACGGTAAAGTGTTGGATATGAAGATGTATTCACGGATTAAGGAATAGATGTTTGTTTGCAAAATCTGAATCAAAACATGACATACAGCTGACATGTTTATAGGAGTATATTGTGTATAAAACACCAAAAAGGAGCAGGTTATATGAGATACACATGGATCGATGAATTTTTAATGGAGAAAGCCGGGGTGACAAAAGACCTCAAGAAGGAGTGGAACTGGATCCGTTATCAGATTGGCGGGAAACTGTTTGCGGCAGTCTGCCTAAATGAGAAGGACGAGCCTTACTATATTACATTGAAGCTGGAGCCGGAGGAAGGAGATTTCCTGAGGAAGCAGTATGAGGATATCGTTCCCGGATATTATATGAATAAAGTACACTGGAATTCCGTGAATCCGGACGGTAAAGTTCCAGATGATCTGTTGAAAGACTTGCTGGATAAATCCTATCAGCTTGTGCTTGCAGGGCTGAGCAAAAAGAAGCAGCAGGAGATTCTGGGATAGCAGGGCGTGTTATCCAGTTACTGTTCACTCCCACATCAAAGTAGTGAGAATCGAGCGCCAAAATGCTAAAAGTTTTCGCTATTTCCCTTTAT
>JAIEEY010000072.1 GCA_029067205.1 Lachnospiraceae bacterium | reverse complement strand
ATCTTCCGCGGCGATGAGATTGTCGCAGAAGAAAAGGACAGCAGTGTTATCCGTTACATCAGGGGCTATGACCTGATTGCATCCGACGCCGAGAGCGCAAGAACCTACTACCACTATGCATCAGATGAGATGAGTAGTATCACCCACATAGTGGGTATCACCCATGAAATGGGTGAAGACCAGGTACTCAACCATTATGAGTATGATGCATGGGGAAACACGACTGTCTGTGAGGAGACAGTTGAAAACCGCTTCCGCTTCAACGGACAGCAGTACGATCCCATAACCCAGCAGTACTATCTGAGAGCAAGATTTTATAATCCAGTCATAGCGCGGTTTACACAGGAGGATACCTACCGCGGAGACGGGCTGAACCTGTATGCGTACTGCCGAAATAATCCGGTTTATTATGAGGATCCGAGTGGACACTGGTGTGATAAAAAGGAAAAAGTGTTCAGGGATCTCATGAAAGAACGTGGGATAACTGATGCGGATTTGGCAAATGATCCTGAACTGAAGCTGCGCATGATGGCGGAAGCTTCAAACATAGTTAAAAATCCCCAAAATCATAATAAAATAAGAGTATATGATGGAATTGATCCAAATGTGCTTAATCAGCAGTATGATATTGTTGTTAAAACTAAAGGTAAAACTAAAGTATATAAGAATATGTCTATTCGATTTAGTGACGATTTAGCAGTTGATATGCCATTTGTAGGAGTTCGAAGAAAGAATTCAAATAGTTTAGGATATTTAAGGGATAATAATTACTATTTTACAGAGTTGTATAAAATGCATCCAGAGTATTTCAGTGCAAGTAATGTAAAACGTATGAACTTAGGGCATGCGCCTGTAAATGATAAACAATTTAGAAGTTATTTCCCTGAGTATGATGTTGCTGGATTAAGGAGTAAACCATTAATTCATCATCACGTAGGTGGTGGACAACAGGCGGTTGCAGTCCCACAAGGAATACATATAGGATCCGGGGGAGTGCACAATAATGAGAAGGGCTTGGGCATATGGCATAATGGATTTTATTGATTGCCATAAAACCTATTGATGAACTTGTTTTAAGAGTGATTTATAATGTGTTTAAGAATGGAGGAGAAATATGTTAAAGGAAGTTTTGAAAAAAAATATTGATGCTTTTTTTAAGGTATATGAAGAAGATTTTAAATCTTTACCCAAATTACCTTACGACGAAGAGGAGCCATCCAATCTGTATGTGGGGGAAGTGGACGAAGAGGAATGGATTCAATGGCAGTATGTTCCGGTGGATAGAATGATTGACTTTTCTAAGTTAGAGAATGAGTATGGTATCCATTTACCACAGGAACTAAAAGAGTACTATAATTCATATTATTTTTTGGAACTATGTGGATTCTTGGATGATAGATGTATACAGCTGGATAAAATTGATGCAACTGTAGATGTTCTAGATGATTTTAGATGTGAACTCGATGATAATGGAAACATGATTACGATTGGAACGGATGATTACAATTGCTCAATATGTGTAAAAATTGACAGTGGATGTGTTATCTCGTATGACTGGGAATATGAGGAAGAATCTGTTCTGGCTGATTCCCTGTCAGAGTTTTTTTCGAAACTAAAACCGAGAAAACAAAGCCAAGAATAAAATATTTTAATTGTAACGTTTTTTGTTAGGTATGCCAATTTCTGGAAAGCCAAAGAAATCCAGGGTTCTCAAAAAATGTGCCATACTTGATTAGATAAGCTATGGCAAAATTATATTTCACAGAAACATTGATTTTATGTCTTTTTCAGCTTATGGTATACCTAATTTGAAATCGTTACAGTTTAAAATATAACGATTCTGGTTTGGTATGCCCATCATTAGAAAACTAGAGAAATCAAAAGTTTAGTAGATTGTGGTAATTGGGTATATCATTACAAAATTATTTTATGTGTAAGTTTTGATTGCACGATTTATGGTATACCTACCCAGATAAGATAAAAACTTAATTTTGCAATAAATATTCTGCAATGGGGCGGGTAATAATGTGACAGACAGGGGCAACAATAACAGTACCTCGAACATGCCTACAACGCCCCAATCAATGTCGTCACGGGCAGCCAGAAGATGGTCTAGACCGAAAAATCAAGAGACAATATCTCCTTGGGTATTGCCACAGTATCAGCTATTACAAGGCTGTATGCCAATTGTCGGGAAAGAGATACTAGCTAATATGCATGATATAGTGCGTCAATATATTGTGATCTTAAATGGAGATTATAAAGGGGAAGTGTGGATGGTTGATGATACAACAATAGAACGAATATATAGTACAGAGATACCTATAAAAGCGCTAACCATTATGGAGGTTATTGCCTATGGAGGCGTGTAATGGAGTATAGAAAAAGTAATATAGGTTCGGGGGATTGTCTAGGATATACAGCAGTGATGCCACGGATATCAGGTTCAGGAGCGGAAGGTGGACGGTATCCTCAGGTGTAAAACAGTGGGACATGTATAGTAAAAAAGCAGGTTTCAAGCGATTTTTATTTAACCGTTATTATCTGGTGATCTTGTCCTGGCAGCAGTGTGGGTTGTGGTCCTAGTGACCTATATCCTGCTTGCGATTATAGCAAAAAAGATGTTAAGAGGACAGAGGGGGGAAGATATCATCTGTGATACATGTGGCATATCCTTTGTTAATACTAGAGATAGAAGAGAAAGGCAGGAGATAGGAAATGTCTTTATGGTTGAGGACACCATCAACCGCAGAATCCGAGTGAGCGATAACACGGGAGCGTCAGTACAGTACCAGTGCATCCGCGAGGAGAGGAAGCTGTCGGATATGCAGGTGCAGACAGCCATCTACGAGTACGATAAGACAGGAAGGCTTATAAATGAGGCGGCCTTAACTAGGGAAAAGGACGGAAGGCTTGAATTTGCAGTAACACGCTACGAGTATGATAGGACAGGGAACTGCATTCGCATACCGCTGCCAGAAGGAGGCTAGGCACTGCCTGAATATGATGCGCGAACAGGCTGGCATCGGAGATGCATGTTGATACGAAGGGCGGAATCCACAGCTACACTGAGATAAGGTATAACAGGGAGGGACATGTCGCAGAGAAGACAGACCGCAACGGCATCACGACGTAGCTGGAAGATTGACGAAAAATGCTTGTGTATTATGTACGAACTATGTTATACTTTTCACAAGATAGTTACAATTAGAAAATAGACCTATAAGTTATTAGGCATTTTGTGTATTGTGTGATTATCTGGTAGTGCAATATGCCGACATGATGAAAAAATGGAATGGAGGGGATTAGATGGAAGAACAGGAATATGAGATAAAAGGTACAGTGGAAGGGATAATTAAAGTCCTACGCAATGATTTTGATATGCCCTTAGATGAAGCAAGATTTTTTGTATATAATATGCTTACCCAGCATAATAGAGACATAGTTGATAAGGAGGAAATGGATGCATGGTATTTGTCAGAGGGTGATAAGTATGAAGGGCAGATATCGAACACGCATTTAGTTATAAATTTTACTAATGCAAAAAAAGGTCTATATCATACTGCATACATATTTTTCGCAAAGTATTTTTTTCTGAGGGGCATTGATCTGACATTGATTGGGGCAGACTTGGTGTATATTGTCGGATCAGCGATCAGGAAATTGGCGGATACAGATTACTGCGTTTACGCGCGTATAATAGAATTGTGTATGGAAAATAAGAACAGATATTTTAAAGAAGATGATATTGTGACCGCAAACAGTCATGGTAAATGTGATTATAGGGAAGAAAATTGGAAATGTACTTATCTGGGCAGTGATGATGCCTGCACATGTAATGCGGAGAAAGTTCAGATTTCGTTTAACAGCTTGGAAAAACAGAATATCATTCAAAAGGTTGGCGAACGCTGGCAGCTGGTACGATAGATAAATATGTAGGAGAGAGGTTTTAGATTATGACTTATGATAAAGGGCAGTTATCAGACGTGCCAGATACGTCCCAGAATGTTTTGGTTATTGCTTCGGAAAAGGAACTGATGAACTTTTTAATGGATATATTGGAAATTGGGAATGGTATAGAATCAGAGGAAACTCTTCAAAAGATCAAATCATATAGAATTTTGTTCTCCTTTTTGAGCAGGATTTCAGTGCTGACTATTGTGATAGAGGATAAATATGTAGACAGGATTTATAGAGACAGTTTTTATATGCATTTTTCTTGTAAACACGGAGATTATAGCAGATTTTGTAAAAGATTGTTTCTTTTTTGGGGTGATGTTTTTGAAGATACAGAAAAGCAGATGTTCTCAGAACTTGATGCGAACGACCTTCAGAAGCGATTTATAGGGACTGTTGTAATACGGCCATTAATAGAAGGGAAAGTAGGACGGTCATTAATTAACCCCTATTTTATTTTGGGCAAAGCAGACACATATCTGCGTTATGCAAAGTATTCGGCAACAATCTACGGAATACGTCTGCGTATCAGTGCATTTCCATTCTCTATGCAGGACGGGGAGACCACGACTTGCGCTGAGATAACCATACTGAATCTGATAGATTATTTCAGCAGAAAGTATTCTGAATATAAGAATATTCTTCCCAGCCAAATCGCGGAGATAGTCAGGGAAAATGATTTTGAAAGAACCCTGCCGTCACGCGGGTTAAAATATTCGTTGATAACCAAGGTGTTTTCAGAGGCGGGATTCTATCCAAGACTGTATGGAAAAAATGCTTTTTCTGATATGTCGCAGTTTAAACGTGTGATGCACTACTATATAGAATCGGGGATTCCCGTTGCGGTCGGTGCAAAAGTTGATGAAAAGACAAAACATTCCATTATATGTATCGGGCATGGCAGACTCCGTCATGAAGATATTGGCAGGAAGATATATGCTGTTTTTGACACAGCAGCAGGCAGTCATATCTGGCTGGTTGATTCATCTGATCTGTGCAGCGATTATATAGTGATGGATGATGGAAGTGCCCCATATGGAGAGTGTGAATGGAAGGTGAAGGAACCACATGATATCAAGAAACCGAACAAATGTATGATGGGCAGTTATGAGCCAGAGATGTTGATGGTTCCTCTATCTAAAAGGATGTTTCTGGAGGCACAGGACGCATATGATATCTGTACATCGGCATTGGCGAGCAAGAAGGTAGGGATTCGAAGATTTTATCCGAAAGTAGGGACAAGGGAAGATCCAGTTATAATACGAATATTTATGTGTTCGTCGAGAAATTATAAACAGAGACGTATTACAAATTTTAGCAACAGGAACAAAGAAGTATGCATAAGGTATCAAAAGCTGCGTCTACCTAAATTTATCTGGGTGTGTGAAATTTATGACAAGGAGGGGTATATCAATGGCAGGGCAAAGGGGGAACTTGTCATAGATGCGACAGCTTCGCCAGATTACGGTGAAAAAAGTATACTTCTGGTACATTATCCATATCATATCATGGTTTGTAGAAAGAATGTTGAGAATGTGGATAAGATTTTTGATGAAGATGAGACGTTTGATAAAGTTCATGATTGGGAGCAATTTAATGGGTATGACCATAATCTGTTTCAAACTGAGAAACTAAAGTAAAATGTATGAATAACAGAAAAAACAGGAAATATAGTTAATGGTGCAGGTGTTTTCTGTCAGGATTGTTAAGCTAAGTTGCACTTTTTACCACATCTTGATTGACAATTCTTCTGCAGACGCATATAATAAGAAAATCAAATTAGAATAGGAGAATAAGATATGGCTATAGAAAGAATAAAATTAAATTATAAATCGGCTGTTCCAAATATACCCCCAGTAGAAAAGATTCCTGTTCCCAGCAGTCATATGGAGGAACTTGGAAGATCAATTAGACAGAAGGTAAGACAGAATGAGGCTGAACGCGCTGCAAGCATAGAGGCTGCGGGTAAGTATACGGTCCGTTGAATTTATTGATAATGGTTAACTGAAAGAAGGCTGTTGGGATGTAGTGCAACAGAAGCAGGAGCATTTTGAGAAAATGGAGTGCTCCTGTTTTTGTTTGCAGAACAGAGTGGTATGGTGAGTCACTATGCCACAGGGTAAAGTGTCGTTCGGCACTTTATTTGATACCATTTTCGTAGAATTAAATGAGTGTAGTTCTTGCCGTTATTTGATGGTATTCCCTCCAAACTTGGAAGTCAAGGCTTCCCTAAACCGGCTAAAGGCCTTGACTTCCAAGTTTGGAGGGAATGAAG
>JAIEEY010000071.1 GCA_029067205.1 Lachnospiraceae bacterium | reverse complement strand
CAGCAATGCCTTACCTCACATTTTTACCGGATAATTTCGTCCAGTTTTAATCTGAGGCTAAGCTCACGGATTCAGGATGTAATTAGTAAAAAGTTAAACTTTATGGGGATTTCGGAGAGATCGGGAGGTCTTTTTTCAGACCCTTTTATGTAAAAGTTCTCTATAATTATTCTTGCACCTTGTACCTATGTTCTGCCTTTGCTAAAATGAAGAAAGCAGACAATGAAAGGGAGGGTTAGGGGCATGGAAAATATAACAACCAAACAGTTTCAATTATTATCGGATAATCAGAATGTATGGGATTTATTGGTGGAGAATTATGCAGAAAACGGAGTGGCGGCTCCATTTTTTGAATATGCGATCACATCAACATGGTTCGATAAACGTTATCTCTATTTGAATAGGCTCTGGTTTGATGGGGACAAGGCAGTGGGCATTGTTTTCTATGAAAATCCATGTACGGATGTATATTTTAGTTTGGGTCATGGATATGAGGAGTTGGCAGATGAGATGATCGAATATGCTGAGAAGTATATGCCGGGAAATGATGAAGAAAAGTCATTGATTTTCAATCCAGTGCAGAAAGCGCTAATGGAAGCTGCCAGGAAGAGAGGATACAGACAAAATTTTGTAAATGAAAGCTATGTTATAGATTTTGGAGCAGCCGCATTAAATGAACCATTACCAGATGGGTTTCATATTATAGATCCTGATCATGTAGATCCGGTAAAACTTGCGATTTGCACATGGAAAGGATTTGATCATGAGGACAAGGGACCTTTTGAGAATTGGGAAGCAGAAGATCCAGGAACATCTTGGAATCCACAAAAAGCATATCTGGGTATTATTAGCGGTGTCATGGCGCCTCCGCCTCACTCTACGTATGAATACGATGTAATCATTGCAGATGAAAAAGATGAATATGTTTGTTTTTCAGGAATGTGGTGGGTGCCGGAAAATAGGCTTGCGTATATGGAGCCGCTTTGTACTATTCCAGAGTATCGCCATAGGGGATTGGCTTTGGCAGCACTTTCCAAACATTATGACAGAATGAAGGAACTGGGAGCTGAATGTATGACCGGAGGAGGAAATGATTTTTATCGCAGAATTGGATATAATCGCAAGACGCGGTCATATGGATGGAAAAAACAGTGATGATGTATTTAGAAGAGAGAAACCAAAGGATAACAGATGCAGTCGTTAAAAAAGCAAAGACTGTGTGAACGGGTGCCCTTGCCTTAATTGGAATAAACGGTTCATTTATGACGGGTGACTTTTATGAAAAGTCAGATTTAGATCTGCTCATTCTGATCAATGATGACAGAGGCTGGCAATTGGCATGTACCTTTATACAAGATGACTTACAAGTTGGACATGACATCTACTGTACCACCTGGGAACAGTTGCAGAAAGATGCCAGATATGAACACCCGAACATTTCCAAGCTTATGGATGCCAAAATCGTTTGTGCTTGATTACGAAAGAAATCAGTAGATTAATTTCTAAATAGCTGGATTTTATGGGGCTTTCCGAGAAATTGGAAAGTCCTTTTTTCCGATTTTGAAACAAAGTTCGTTTCCTTTATACATAGCAGATGGCGTGGGCTTAATAAGGGGTATCATATTTACAGTGGCGAATAGAGGGCGGAAATGATATAATCAAAAGCAGAGACTTGTAGGTTATGGCACGAATGCTATAGATTAATCAAATATCAATGATAAAACATAATCGGAGAAGAGATATGGATGAGAATATTTGTGGAGAAGTCAGGCTTGTCGATAATATTTTACAAGTTGATGATTTTGTAAGACTGCGAATCGAAGCGGGATTTGCCAAGATACCAGTGGAACATGCCAGGAAGGCTTTGCAGAATGGGATGATCAATGTATCTGCGAAAGGGAAAGAGCCATTTTATGAGAAAATGGGATTTGAGATCATCTCAAATGGAATGAAAAAGATAATAGAAATGAATGAAAAAGAGTTAGATATAACTAATAGTGATTGTGGAGGTATATATGCGATTAGGAGAAGTTGGTTTATTAACAAATGATGTTGTTAAATTAGCAGATTTTTATAAAGACCTGCTTGAAACAGATAATGGTAGTAATGATGAGGTACATCAGACGATCATTGCGGAAGAGACGATGCTGACAATTTATAATGATGGTTCCCTGAAAAATAATGATAATCAAAATATGTGTATTGCGTTTACTGTAGACAATATCGAGAAAGAGTATCATAAAGTTTTCGCATTAGGGGCAGAGATCATTGAAAAACCAACGAAACGTCCGTGGGGTGCTGTAAACATGAGTTTTTATGACCCTGATAGAAATGTGATATATTTAAGGAGTTTTTCGGCAGATAATTAAATTATTAGGGGGAAGGATATTTCACGTGTAATAGGATCGCAGCGGCTTCCGGGTATCGTCATGAATTGGAACAGGGATTTGGAAAGCAGATATTTGCGCATATTGACCAGCACAGGGCGGCAGAAAATTCTGATAGTATGAGACTGCAGTCGGAAGAATCCGCATTAAAACTGCAATACAGAAAATTGACGGCAAAGGGTAGTTGTGATGACGAAGCACTGTATAAAGTATTCCGAAAGTTGATAGAGATCCGCTGTGAGCTTGCGGACAGCCTTGGTTATAACAGCTGCATGGTCAGACCATATAAGTCTGACCATGCAGCGAAGGAGGAAGTAAATCTTATCTGGAATTATTGGAAACCGTTCCTTTGTCGAATCCATTTTTCGGAAACACAGTAGAGGATATCTGCCGTCCAGTTGTGGATGAGTTGTATAGTCTTTTATGAGGAGCAAATTTTCTCAGAAAGATGGTTTCAAAATGGCGGAGTTCCAGATGGCTTTTTCAGTTACAGGCATTGTTGTCGCGTATCAGTGCGATCAGTTCATCGGGGTTCATTTCGCCCATATCCTGTTTTGCGGCATCGGCATCACGCTGTCTGACAGAGATTGTATTGTTCGTCTGCTCTTTTTCTCCGATTATGATGATATAAGGTACTTTGTCAAGCTGTGCCTCACGAATCTTATACCCCAGCTTTTCATCTCTTGTATCTGCTTCCACGCGGATTCCAGCAGATTGCAATGTTTCCAGAATCTTGTCAGCGTATGAAAGATATCGGTCGGAGACAGGCAGCAGCTTGACTTGTACAGGAGACAGCCACACAGGGAATTTTCCGGCATAGTGCTCAATCAATATTCCGATAAAACGTTCAATAGAACCAAATATAACGCGATGAATCATAATCGGCTGGTGCCGCTCGCCGTCAGCGCCAATGTACTCAGCACCAAAGCGCTGCGGCAGCTGGAAATCAAGCTGAATCGTCCCGCACTGCCAAGTGCGTCCGATGGAGTCCTTTAGGTGGAAATCAAGCTTTGGACCATAAAATGCGCCGTCGCCCTCGTTTACCGAATAAGGAATATCCATAGAATCCACAGCATTTTGCAGCGCCTGTGTCGCCAGTTCCCAATCCTCGGCGCTTCCGATACTGTTTTCCGGCTGTGTGGACAATTCTACATGATAGTCAAAACCAAATTTTTTATATACGTTATCGATCAGTCTGACAACGCCTTTAATTTCATCAATAACCTGTTCTTGTGTCATAAAAATATGGGCGTCGTCCTGCGTAAACTCCCGCACGCGCATCAGACCATGCAGCTGGCCGGATTTTTCGTTGCGGTGCACAAGTCCGAGTTCCGCCAGACGTAAGGGCAGTTCGCGGTAAGAGTGTGGTGTTTGTTTATAGACCAGCATTCCTCCGGGACAGCTCATAGGTTTGATGGCGTATTCTGTGTTGTCGACCACTGTCGTATACATGATCTCCTTGTAATGCTCCCAGTGCCCCGATGTTTCCCATAGCTGCTGGTTTAACATGATCGGTGTGGATATTTCCTGATATCCGCTTTTTTGATGCAGCTTTCGCCAGTAATCGATCAGCAGGTTTTTCAGGACGATTCCTTTTGGCAGGAAAAATGGAAGACCAGCACCTTCTTCGAATAGGGCAAAGATGCCGAGTTCCTTGCCAAGTTTGCGGTGATCCCTCAATTTTGCCGCCTCCTGTATCAATAGATATTCCTCTAATTGAGCGGCCTTGGGGAAGGAAATCCCGTAGATGCGCGTCAGCATTTTGTTGTGTTCGTCGCCTCTCCAGTACGCTCCGGCGACGGACAGGAGCTTGACTGCCTTGATCTGGCAAGTGTTTGTGATATGCGGACCTGCACAGAACTCGGCATACCCGCCCTGTCTGTAAAAGCTGATCTTTTCGTCGGACGGCAGGTTTTGTATCAGCTCTGATTTGTATTGCTCCCCGTGTTCCTGCATGTAGGCGAGTGCGTCCTCCTTTGTAAGTTCATAGACTTGCAGGGAGAGGGAGTCCTTTATGATTTTTTTCATCTCTGCCTCAATTGTGTGCAGATGTTCTTCTGTAAAGGAAAAGTCAAAGTCGAAATCGTAGTAAAATCCGTTCTCAATCGCTGGACCAATCGCGCATTTTGTATTCGGGTACAGATGCTTTACCGCCTGCGCCAGCACATGTGCGCTTGTATGCCAGAATGCCTTTTTCCCCTCTGGTTCTTCAAAACTTTTTTCCACAATTTCACCGTTTTTTAGCAATACTTTCATAAAATGTTACCTCCTTGTTTTTTGAATCGTATTTCAAAGTAAATCGTAAGATAACAACATAAGAAAAGCACCCATAAGACCACAAATAATCGTCTTAAGGGTGCATATGCACGGTTCCACCTTAACTTTTCACTTCAGATTCCATCAAATCCTATCCTTTAACGCAGGCGTACGGTAACGCTTACATGGATGATCGTATCATTCAGGGTTGTTTTCAGCGTTACAGCTCGGGAATGGTTTTCGTCTATTGTCCTCATAAATGGCTTCCACCAAACGCCATTCTCTCTGGATGATTTCACATAAACTACTCTTTCCGTCGTCGCTTTTCTTATATTGTTATGGATAAGATAGCAGATTTTGTGCCTGTTGTCAACAGAAAAATTTTAACAGGATTTGACAGGAGTGCGCCGACGTGTTACGGTATAGAAAGTGGATTTATTTGCATGAAGAAGAGATGGAGGTTGGAAATGGATTATAATCAAGAAGAGGCAGAAGCCGGAAAAAAGTTCCAGGAGGGGATTCTTGTAAGTTTTGCGATCATGGAATTGTTTATGTTACTGCAAATACTGGTGGGTATTGTAGGTGCAACGGCGACAATGACAGCGTACATGGTGCAGACGGGCAGTGATATGAACCATGCCCAATATGCCTTGGTGCGTATTATGATGAACAGTAGATATCAGATCATACTGTTGGTTGTAGCAACATTTGTGTCAGCAGTCTTTTCGGTGCCCGCATACTGGATCATCTGGGGCAGGAAGAAAACAGCACAGGACAAGCAGTATTTCAGGGAGAAAGTGCTCAGGATCAAACCATTTGCGATGATTGTCATAGCGTCCTGCGGACTCTATTATCTGGCGTTGTTGATCGTGGCAGTGATCGCGGTTGTAAGCCCTGAGACGATGGAGAGCTATACGGATATGATGGATACAACATTTGGTGAAAGCCAGGCGCTGGCAATGCTGGCGGCAGTGATATTGGCGCCCATCAATGAGGAATGCATCATGAGGGGGCTGATCCTTAAGAATCTGCAGCGTTTTTTTTCGACACCTGTCGTGGTTATCATACAGGCAGTGCTGTTTGGAATAATTCATGCAAACTTGGTGCAGGGACTTTACGTGCTTCCCGTCGGGGCGGCACTTGGATATGTGGCGATTAAGAGCAGGTCGGTGCTCCCGTCAATATTTATGCACCTGTTTTACAATACACTTTCTTTTACGGTGGTATTGCTTCCGGAGGTCTGCCAGACGGGCCTTTTCGCAATCGGCACAGTGGTGGTGAGCGCAGTGGCAGTATGGTTTATGGGAAGGACAGAGAGGACGATATGAGCAGAGCAAAAACAGATAATCGAACAGCAATCTTTGAGAGTGTACCGATACCAAAGGCGGTAGCGCTTCTGTGTGTTCCCACGATCGTCAGTTCACTTGTGATGGTGCTCTACAATCTGGCGGATACTTATTTTGTCGGGATATTGAATGATCCTGTACAGAATGCGGCAGTGACGCTTGCGGGACCTGTGTTGCTGGCATTCAATGCGATCAACAACCTGTTTGGTGTGGGATGTTCGAGTATGATGAGCAGGGCACTGGGACGCAAGGATTACGATACTGTGCATAGAACCTCTGCTTTTGGATTTTACTGCGCGGCGGTGTGCGGCGTGTTGTTTTCTCTTGGATGCACGGTTGGAAAGTCTTCTCTGCTGGCACTGTTGGGAGCAGACGAAGTCACAATACAGGCGACGTCAGATTATATGAGGTGGACTGTTACCTGCGGTGCAGTGCCGGCGATTCTGAATGTGGTTATGGCGAACATGGTGCGTGCCGAGGGCTCTGCATTCCATGCCAGTATTGGAACCATGAGCGGGTGTCTCCTGAATATTGTGCTGGATCCGATTTTTATACTGCCGTGGGGATTGAATATGGGTGCAGCAGGTGCGGGACTTGCAACCTTCCTCTCAAACTGCGTGGCATGTTTGTATTTCTTTGTATTATTATATATTAGGAGGGAAAGTACTTATGTCTGTATCCGACCGAGTAAGTTTTGCCTGAGAAGTGCGATCGTGCTTGGGGTGTGCGGTGTTGGAATCCCGGCGTCGATACAGAATCTTCTGAATGTGACCGGAATGACGATCCTGAACAATTTTACTTCTGTATTTGGCGCGGATGCAGTAGCGGCGATGGGAATCACTCAGAAAATATACATGGTTCCGATGTATGTCTGCATGGGAATGTCGCAGGGAATCATGCCGCTGGTCAGCTACAACTATGCCAGCGGAAACCAGAAGAGGATGAGGGCAGCAGTTGTCTTTACAGGGGGGATCAGCATAGGGTTCATCACAGCCGCGTCACTGTTCTTCTATGTGGCGGCAGAGGGTGTAGTGCGCTTTTTTATGGACAACCCATCTATCATTGCGTATGGGATCCGTTTTTTGAGGGGATTTTGTCTCGGGCTGCCATTCTTGTGTATGGATTTTCTGGCAGTCGGTGTTTTTCAGGCACTCGGTTATGGGAAAAATGCGCTTGTGTTTGCCATCATGAGAAAAATCGTATTGGAAATACCGGCTCTGTATCTCTTGAATCATCTGTTTCCATTGTACGGACTTGCCTATGCGCAGTTTGCCGCGGAGTTCGTGCTTGCGGTCGCGGCGGTGGCAGAGCTGCTTTTGATATTCCGCAGATTAGGCAGGAAGACAGAGTATGTAGACGATGTTTAAGTCATGAATAATATTCATGGATAATATGGAGGATATAAGAATATGTTTGAATTAGGAAAAACACAGTCGTTGCTCATCGTGAAAGAACTGGATTTCGGGGTATATCTCGGGGAGACGCTCACTGCTTCCATGGATGACAGGGTGCTGCTTCCGAAAAAACAAGTGCCGCAGGGCAGTGAGGTAGGCGATCAGATTGAGGTGTTTTTGTACAAGGATTCCAAGGACAGAATCATTGCGACGACCAATAAGCCGCTGTTGCGTGTGGGGGAAGTAGGGAAACTGAAGGTTTCACAAGTGACAAAGATCGGTGCCTTTCTCAACTGGGGACTTGAGAAGGACGTGCTGCTTCCATACAAAGAACAGACCACCAAAGTCAAAGAGGGCGATGAGGTGCTTGCTGCCATATATGTGGACAAGAGCAGCCGTCTGGCGGCAACGATGAAAGTGTACCGTTATCTGGAACGCGCCAGCAATTATAAGAAGGATGACACTGTGCGTGGCACCGTGTATGAGATCAGGGAGGACATGGGCGCTTTTGTCGCTGTCGATGACCGGTTTTCCGCACTGATTCCCAAGAGGGAGTTTTATGGGGGGATCAAGGTTGGAGATGTTGTGAAAGCGCGTGTTTTGGATGTCAAGGAAGACGGGAAGCTGGATTTGAGCGTGCGCGAAAAAGCATATCTCCTGATTGAGAAAGATGCGGAAAAACTTGTGGAAATCATGGAAAGTTTTGACGGTGTACTGCCATTTACAGACAAGGCAAATCCCGAGGTGATCAGGCGGGAGACAGGAATGAGCAAGAATGAGTTTAAGAGGGCAGTGGGGAATCTGTTGAAAAATGGAAGGATTGTCATCAAGCCTGACGTAATCCGTTTGAAATAAATCGGGCAGGGAAGAATTTCCCTGTCAATAATAACGAAAAACAGCCCTGAGGGCTGTTTTAGGTCTTCTACACACTGATGTCGATGTTTGCACCGATATCTGGATTGACAGAGAGCTCCATTGCAGATGCATCAAGCATTTCTGTCATGGAAGCAGTGATAACATCTGCCTGTTCCATAGATTTTGCCAGCATCGCTGTACCGACATCCGTCAGAAGATTTGACTGAGCCATATGCATGGAAAGACTTGGTATATCCATATTACCAACCTCCTTATTTAACGTAGTTTTTATTCTGTATCTGTATGACGTCCGTTTCAATAGACACAATACTACACTATGTATTTCGGCTGAAATACATAAAAATTTAACACAGGACAGAACCTTTTTGGGGGTTCAGAAATCTTTTGTATATCTTGCATAAATACGTGAAAAGTTGTATTTTTTGTGAAAATATTTAAAAATGCATAAAAAAGTTGCGGATGGCTATAGATTTATTTGTATAAATATATTAAAATAAAAACAGAATGCGATGAAAAGGATAGAGCACATCAGTTATTTTTTGTGGATAATGTATAAGAAGGAGAGTGGCATATGATTTCAAATCAGATTATGCAGAATACCATCGAAGGGATCAAGGCGATTGCAAGGGTAGAGCTTTTTGTGGCTGATATCGATGGTAAATTGGTGGCTTCCACCAAAACGATCGGAAACAGCTTCGAAAATTCAGTACTTGAGTTTGTAAAGTCCGCGGCCGACAGCCAAGAGATCCAGGGCTGTCAGTTCTTTAAAATATATGATGACCAGCAGCTTGAGTATATCCTGATTGCCAATGATGCGGGCGAGAATGCTTACATGGTGGGAAAGATGGCAGCATTTCAACTGCAGAATCTGATGGTGGCATACAAGGAGCGGTTTGACAAGGACAATTTTATCAAGAATCTTTTGTTAGACAACCTGCTGCTGGTGGACATCTACAGCCGCTCCAAGAAGCTTCATATACAGACTGATGTGAAACGTGCTGTTCTGATCGTGGAATCCCATAACGGAAAAGATACAAATATCCTGGAAAAGGTTCGGGAGAATTTCGGGCAGAACGGCAGGGATTTTGTGACGGCAGTTGACGAGAACAATGTGATCGTTGTCAAGGAGATCGCGGATAATGAGACGAACCGCGATATTGACAAGTATGCGCGGGCGATCGAAGACAGTCTTGTCAAGGATGGCATCAAGGATGTGCACATTTCTTACGGCACGAATGTCAAGGAGATCAAGGAGGTCAGCCGTTCTTATAAAGAGGCGAAGATGGCGCTTGATGTGGGAAAGATTTTCTTTGCCGAGAGGGATATCATCGCGTACAGCGAGCTTGGTATCGGACGTCTGATCTACCAGCTGCCGATTCCGCTCTGCAAGATGTTCATCAAGGAAATTTTTGGTGGAAAGAGCCCTGATGATTTTGACGAGGAGACACTGACCACGATCAACAAGTTTTTCGAGAATTCCCTGAATGTGTCGGAGACTTCAAGGCAGTTGTTTATCCATCGGAACACGCTTGTTTACAGGCTGGATAAGCTCCAGAAAAGTACCGGGCTGGATTTGCGTATATTTGAGGATGCGATCACGTTCAAGATCGCGCTGATGGTAGTGCGTTATATGAAATATATGGAATCGTTTGAATATTAATGAATATATAGGGGTGAAATCAGATTTTGAAAAATACAGGAACGAGAAGGCGCGCGGGCTCTGGCATCAATGACAAGGCGATTGTGCTAGAGCACGTGAGCAAATCATACACGGCGGGAATACCAGCATTAAATAATGTTACTTTGCATATAAATAAAGGAGAGTTTGTGTTTATCGTCGGGGACAGCGGATCGGGGAAGTCAACCCTGATCAAGCTGCTGCTGCGGGAGCTTTTACCTACATCGGGGCGGGTGATCGTGAACGGCACGGATGTGATCAGGCTCAAGAGGCGTCAGATACCAAAGTTCCGGAGAAGTCTTGGCGTTGTGTTTCAGGATTTCCGGCTGCTAAAAGACCGAAATGTCTATGAGAATGTTGCCTTTGCGCAGCGCATTATCCAGATGCCAAACAGGGAGATTCGAAAAAATGTGCCCTCGATTCTCTCGACTGTGGGACTTGCGGGGAAGTACAAGGCGAGACCAAAGCAGCTTTCGGGCGGCGAACAGCAGCGCGTGGCGCTTGCGAGGGCGCTTGTGAACAAACCACAGATTTTGCTTGCAGATGAGCCGACAGGGAACCTGGATCCCAAGAATTCATGGGATATCATGAACCTGTTGGAGAAAGTCAATAACAATGGAACCACCGTTCTGGTAGTCACACACAACCGCGAGATTGTGAATGCCATGCAGAAAAGGGTTATTACAATGAAGAAAGGCATCATTGTCAGTGATGAGGAAAAGGGTGGTTACATCGATGAGGATTAATACATTATTTTACTGCATATGGCAGGGAATACGCAATATTTTCAAAAATAAATGGTTTACACTGGCATCGGTGGCGACAATCTCAGCATGTCTGTTTCTGTTTGGACTGTTTTATTCGATACTCACAAATTTTCAGCATATGGTGAGGAATGCGGAGCGGGAGCTGTGTGTGAGCGCGCTGCTCGATGCAGGTCTGAGCGATGAGCGTGTGGCGGAAATCCGCGGCATGATTGTCCGCAGGACAGAGGTCAGCAATGTGGAATTCCTGTCTGCGGATGAGACATGGGTACAGTTTGCGGAGGAAAGTAATTTTGGGGATATCAGTATTTTTACGGAAAATCCGCTGGAGGACTGTGCACATTTTGATATTTATCTGAGTGATGTGTCCATGCAGCCTACACTGGTGACTTATCTTGAGTCAATCGACGGGATCAGGAAGGTGAACCAGTCTTTCCTGACAGCACAGGCGCTGACAGGGGTAAATGCGATCATTGGCTATGTCTCGATCGGTATTATCGTGATATTGTTTCTGGTGTCGATCTTCTTGATCAGTAATACGGTTTCCATCGGTATCTCGGTCAGAAAGGAAGAGATCCAGATCATGAAATATATCGGTGCGACGGACTTTTTCACAAGGGCTCCATTCGTGATCGAGGGTATCGTGATCGGTCTGATCGGTTCTTTTCTTCCGTTGATCGGAGTATATTTTATTTACAATGAGGCGATGATGTATGTGGCGAAGCGTTTTCCGTCACTGTCACAGCTTTTTGCATTTCTGCCAGTAGAGACCGTGTTTACAAACCTGATCCCGGTGTGTATGGGGCTGGGTGTGGGTATCGGTTTTATTGGAAGTTTTACCACAGTGAGGAAGCATCTCAGTGTCTGATGAGGTGGAGATTTAGAAAGGTTAGGATTTATGCGGCATAAGCAGTATCATGGAAAAGCAGTAAAAAGGGTAGCGCTGTTTATGGTGGTGACAGTACTTGCGGCGGCTGTGTCTGCGTGGAGATGCCCTTTTGTCAGTCGGGCGGATGAAGTGTCAGACCTGAAAAAGAGCATTGAACAGAAGCAGCAGGAGATCAAGGATGCGCAGAATCAGAAGAAGCAGCTGCAGTCGGGGCTTACCGATGTAAAAACGATCATCAGTGAACTGGAGCAGTCAAAGAGGGATCTTGCAGCGTATGTTACCCAGCTTGATGCGAACCTGTCTGAGATACAAGACAAAATAGCTGGGTTCAAGGAAATGATATCCCAGAAAGAAGCAGAGATCGTACAGACACAGGCGGAGCTTGATGCGGCGGTGGCGAAGGAAGAAGCTCAGTACGAGAATATGAAAGTCCGTATCAAGAGTATGTATGAGCGCGGTGATGATTTCTATTTTGAGGCGATACTGAATGCGAGATCCTTTGCGGATATGATCAACAGAGTCGACTATGTGGAGAAGGTGTCTGCGTCTGACAGGCGGATGCTTGAGGAATTCCGGACGACGAGAGAGTATGTGGAGGTGTGCAAGGCACAGCTGGAATCCGAGCAGGAGCTCCTGGAGGAAGCAAAGAAGGACGTTGAGGCCGAGGAGGCGTCCCTGGAGAGCCTGATTGCGCAGAAGAAGACAGAGATCGACGCATATGAGGCAGATATCAGCAATCGCGAACAGCTGGTGCGGGAGTATGAGGCAGAGCTTGCTGCGCAGGATGCGGAAATCAAGGAGATGGAGAAACTTGCCAAGACACTTCAGGCACAGTTGGAACGGGCGAACGGGCAGAAAAAGACTTATGACGGTGGTATGTTTGCATGGCCGGCGCCGTCATATACACGCATATCTGACGATTATGGTATGAGAGAGGAACACCCGATCTTAAAGACGGCGCAGATGCATAATGGTGTGGACATGGCAGCGCCAGGTGGTTCCCCGATTCTGGCAGCATACAACGGTACAGTCGTGGCTGCGGCATACAGTTCATCGATGGGAAATTATATCATGATCGACCACGGGGATAATTTGTATACAATCTACATGCATGCGTCAAAGCTGTATGTCTCACAAGGGGCAGAGGTCGTGAAGGGACAGAAGATTGCAGCAGTTGGCACGACGGGAAGATCGACAGGAAATCACCTTCATTTCGGCGTGCGGTTAAATGGAAGCTATGTAAATCCATGGAATTATTTAAAGTAAGGAACGGTTCCGTTCCTAAAAAAGAAAGGCAAAAACATGCAAAACCAATATCCAAATGGCAATTACGATATAAATGATCAGGTACGGAAGGAAAAAAAGCAGTCTGGTACAAAATATTATGTATTAGGAATGGTAACTGGAATTCTGGCAGCTATGGCAGTCACGCTCGGCGCAGTAGGGGCAGTGCGCTTGTACAAGGCAGTTGCGCCGATCAACATTGGGAATATTTCATCGGGTACACAGTCAGACGGAGTGACGAGCATCACGGACGCGAGTGTGGAAAAGAAGCTCGCGGTGTTGGAGGATACGATCGGAAAGTATTTCTGGAAAGACGTGGAGGAGGAGACGCTCGAGGACGGTCTTTACAGGGGATTGCTGAGTTCCTTGGAGGATCCTTACAGCGTCTACTATACGAACGAAGAGCTGATCGCACTACAGCAGCAGACAGAAGGAATCTATTATGGAATCGGCGCGTATATTCAGGACGGAGATATCGGTTATGCGCAGATCAGCAGGGTGATTAAAAACACACCGGCTGAGGAGAGTGGCCTCATGCAGGGGGACTATATATATAAGGTCAACGATGAGGATATGCAGGGTAAGGACAAATCGTATGTCGTAACCAAGATCAAGGGTGAAGAACATACGTATGTAAATTTGACTGTGATTCGGGAGAATACAGCTGAGCCGATTGATATCAGTGTGGAGCGCAGAAAGATCGAGAGCCCTACCGTCGAGTATGAGATGTATGATAACCATATGGCATATATACAGATCACAGAGTTTGATCTGGTGACAACAGGACAGTTTGAGAGTGCCTATAATCAGGCAAAAGCGGAAGGAATGAAAGGGCTTATCATCGATCTGCGGAGCAATCCTGGCGGAAACTTGTCAACAGTGTGTGACATTGCCCGCATGCTTCTTCCCAAGGGCTTGATCGTGTACACAGAGGACAAATATGGAAAGCGCGAGGAGTATACCTGCGAGGGTGAAAACCAGATTGAAGTTCCACTCGTCGTGCTCACAAATGGATACAGTGCAAGTGCGTCCGAGATTCTTGCAGGTGCAGTCAAGGACTATAGTATCGGCAAGCTTGTGGGAACTACCACTTTTGGCAAAGGAATCGTTCAGAAAGTGATCAACTTGTCAGATGGTTCTGCGATCAAGCTCACTGTGAGCAGCTATTTTACACCAAACGGAAATAATATTCACGGGATTGGTATTGAGCCTGATGTGGAGGTTTTGTTTGACGCAGAACTTTATAAGAATGGCACTGACAATCAGCTGGAAAAGGCGAAGGAAGTATTGAATGAGATGATACACTGAGATTGGGAGGACACCCCCAGAAGTAAGATTTACTTTTGGGGGTTAATTTTGCACACGAGTGGGATGTGCATATTGAGTTGTCGAGAAAAGAAAAAAGATGATGATTGAGGAAAATTTTGGTATGAAAATTTTGAACTTAGATGGAAAATGGGAATTGAGGAACGAAGAGGGAGAAATGATCTGTCCTGTGGAGGTGCCGGGCACAGTGATATCAGGTCTTTTTGCGGCGGGAAAGATAGAGGATCCCTATTATCGAGAGAATGAGTATAAGGTTCGGGAGCTATTTTGGAAGGATTATCAGTTTGTGCACAGCTTTGCGGTGGATCAAGAGCTGATGGGACAGAAGGAGCTGAAATTAGTCTGCAATGGATTGGATACGCTGGCGCAGATTTGTATTAATGGGAAAGATCTGGCTTCCACTGATAATATGCATCGAACTTATACCTTTTCGATCAAAGAGTATGTTCATGAGGGTGAGAATGAGATCAGCATTACATTTCATTCAGTGCTGCGGTTTATTGAAAATTATCCATACAAGGAAAACAAGACGATTCATAACGTTGCCTGCGGAGCGATGAAGGGCAATCAGCTGGTTCGCAAGGGGCATTCTATGTTTGGATGGGACTGGGGTCCACAGCTTGTGGATGCCGGGATTTGGCGTGATATTTATATTGAGGGAAACAGCGATGCAAGAATTGAGGATGTGAGAATCAGGCAGTTTCATGAATTGGACGGAAGCGTCCGTGTCAAGGTGACGATTGCACTGTCTGATATGGAGACAGAGATTACCCTGGCGCAGTTATTGTCAGAGGAACAGTCAGGAACAAAAGTCACAGTGACACTGGCAGAAAAGAATGATGAAGACGTTTCTGGGGCAATTGCCACAGTTACAGCAGAGTATATTGAACAAATATCAGGCGAAAGTTATGATCAAGATATTTATGAGGCAGAGATTGTTGTAGAGAATCCAAAGCTCTGGTGGCCAAATGGTTATGGGGAGCAGTCCTTGTACCAACTCACTGTTTCAATTGATTCTGATGCAAAAAAAGGTGCAAATGCAGGACAAACAGTGCAGAAGACAATCGGTCTGCGCACTCTGACTGTCAGTCAGGAGGCAGATGAGTGGGGGAATGAGTTTGCCTTTACTGTAAATGGAGTGAAGATCTTCACCAAGGGCGGTGACTATATTCCAGAGAACGCAGTTTATCCATGGATAAAAAAAGAGCAGCAAGATTATCTGTTAAAGAGCTGTGTACGAGCGAATTTTAACTGTATCCGCGTCTGGGGCGGCGGTTATTATCCGTCTGATATATTTTATGATTTATGCGATCAGTATGGTTTGATCGTGTGGCAGGATTTGATGTATGCGTGCAATGTGTATGACGTGACAGAGGATTTTGCGGCAACTGCAAGGCAGGAGACGCTTGACAATGTACGGCGGATTCGGCATCACGCGTCACTTGGGCTCTGGTGCGGCAACAACGAGATTGAGTCTGCATGGCATCATTGGGGAGACTTTCAGAAAGAATCTATGTATCTGCGTGCGGACTATATCAAATTGTTTGAAGATATTCTTCCCAAGGCATTGCGCAAGGCAGATGATGTGACCTTTTACTGGCCGTCGTCCCCTTCGTCGGGTGGATGTTTTGACGATCCTGATTCCGACAGACGTGGTGATGTACATTATTGGGATGTGTGGCATGGGCAGAAGCCGTTCAGCGATTATCAAAAATACTATTTCCGTTTTTGTTCTGAGTTTGGATTTCAGTCGTTTCCCTGTTTGAAAACGGTAGAGACCTTTACGGAGGAAAAAGATAGGAATATTTTTTCAAAAGTGATGGAAAGTCACCAGAAAAATGATTCTGCGAACGGAAAGATGCTCTATTATCTTTCTGAAAATTTCAAGTATCCAAAAGATTTTAAGAGCCTGCTTTATGTGACACAGGTTTTACAGGGTATGGCGATCAAGAGCGGTGTTGATCACTGGCGGAGAAACAGAGGGCGCTGTATGGGAACGCTGTACTGGCAGATCAATGATAATTGGCCGGTGGCATCGTGGGCAGGCATTGACTATTATGGTCGATGGAAAGCGCTTCATTATATGGCAGTGAAGTTTTATGCTCCAGTTGCTGTTAGTATTCAGAAGACACCGGACAGCATTAGTGTCCATCTGGAAAATGAGACATTTGAGGTACAAAAATGCAGTGTGTCACTGCGCGTCCGCGATATGGGATTTCATATATTAAAGGAGTGGAGAACGGATGCACAGGCAGATCCGCTTAGTGTTAAGAAGCTGCTTAATTGCCCGTTCAAAATGGAGTTTGTGGAAACAGGGTTTGTAGATGTGGATAATCTGTTTCTTGAGGCGGAGGTTGTTCTTGCGGATGGAGCTGTATTGACTGATACAGATACCTTGATGCCATATAAGCATCTGGAACTGGTGAAACCGCATTTTGTGACAGAAGTAAACGAGACGGAGGATTGTTTTGTAATTTCAGTGCAGAGTGATGTGTTTGCGCCGTTTGTGGAGATGGATTTTGCGGATGCCGATGTCATTTTCAGCGATAATTTTTTTACGATTTCCAATGAGAAGCCAGTGGTGATCAGATTAGATAAGAGAGATATCATGCGCGGAAACTTTGTGGATGCGGCGGACTTGAAGACAAGATTGGTGCTTACGACGGTTGCAGATACGTTTTAATGAATAAATATGGAAAACAAAAATGAAAATATATGGTGGTCACAGCTTTTGGGCAGGCGGGATGAGTTTGACTTCAGAAGGGGATAAGATGTTATAAATATTATTTAGGCTGATTCAGCAGTTTTGAAGTGTGGGGATGTTTATGGTAAGTACGATATTGTTTC
>JAIEEY010000070.1 GCA_029067205.1 Lachnospiraceae bacterium | reverse complement strand
AGGTACATCTTAATTTATACTGTACTGTTTTCACTCGCGACAGCTTTTATAGAATATCATATCTTGTAAGTTATTGTCAAGCACTTTTTTAAATTATTTTCTTTTTTTTATTTTCGGTATCGTCAGGCGTACTGAATATCTAATACACATGATAAAATGCACCAAATTTTTCATCAGTCTGCGAGGCTGGGAAAGAAACTGTTGATTTCCGTTTCCTTTCCTGACAGGAAAATTTCTTTGAAAACTGCTCCATTGTATTTTCCTATGTATCTTTTTATACTATAAATATACCGGTATACAACATAAAAACATCATAAGGAGGTTTTATATATGAATGTAGGAATACAGATTCAAACGCTGCGCAGGAAACGTAATATCACTCAGGAAACGCTTGCTGCAGAAATGGGTGTCACCGTTGGTGCTGTGAGCAAATGGGAAAATAGTGCAACAATGCCAGATATCCTGATGTTGTGCAGTTTGGCGGACTACTTTCATGTCACAACTGATGAACTGCTTGGACGCTCCCACAAACGAAGCTTCGTGGTCTGCGACGATGCAGCCTTTATACGAAATACGCTGAAAAAATTATTAGAAAAAGAGGGGTATTCGTGTGCTGGGCTGGCGGAAGACGGAACACAGCTACGTTCTATTTTGGATAAGAATATTCCCGATATCCTGCTTCTGGATATCCACTTGGGAACGGAAAACGGACTTGAACTGTTGCGGGAGGTCAAATGCCGCAATCTCCCTACCAAAGTCATCATGGTCACAGCGGATCATTCTGAAGAATGCACACAATCTGCCATATCATATGGAGCTGACGCCTATGTCACAAAGCCCTTTACGGAAAAACACATCCTGCATGCTCTGGAAACACTGCAACTCTGACTGGGCAGACGATGCTATAGCAACGAATTTCAATAAGCGGTTTCCTCTTCAAAAAGGAAACCGCTTGTTTACATTACTCTTAGCCGCGAATCTGTCTCTCAAGAACCACTTTCGTTTCCGTGATCGCCTTGTCGATCCCCTCAGGATTCTTACCACCAGCCTGCGCCATGTTCGGGCGTCCGCCGCCGCCACCGCCTACAAGTCCGGCAATTCCTTTGATGAGATTTCCAGCGTGAGCACCTTTTGCCATAGCGCCATCTGTAGCCATTGCCACAAGATTCACTTTTCCGTCCATGCTGGAGGCAAGTACAACAACACCCTCTCCAATCTTTGCTTTCAGCTGGTCTCCAAGGTCTCTCAAACCATTCATGTCAACGCCGTCCACTCTTGCTGCCAGAAGCTTTATACCCTTCACTTCAGTTACTTGATTCATGACATCGCCGAGAGCTTCCTTGGCTGCTTTGCTTTTAAGCGATTCATTCTCACTCTGCAGTGATTTGATCTCGGACATTATATGTTCAATTTTCTCTACTAAATTTGCCGGAGTTGTCTTTGCCGCCTTTGCCGCTGCATCAAGCTCCTTCTCAATATTCTGGTAATACGCAAATACATTGTCCCCTGTAAGTGCCTCGATACGGCGCACTCCCGCTGCGATACCACTCTCGGACACAATCTTAAAAGTTGTTATATCGCCAGTATTTTTCACATGTGTACCACCGCAAAATTCTTTGGAAAACTCTCCCATGGATACAACACGTACTGTCTCACCATATTTCTCATCGAAAAGTGCCATCGCACCCGTCCTTTTCGCCTCGTCCATTGTCATGACCTGTGTGTCCACAACAATGTTTTCGGCAATCTTCTCATTGACCATTTTCTCAACAGATGCGAGCTCGTCAGCCGTCATTGCCTCAAAATGACTGAAATCAAAACGTGTCCGCTCTCCGTCCTGATAAGAGCCTTTCTGCTGCACGTGCGTACCGAGCACTTCGCGAAGCGCCTTCTGCAGTAAATGAGTATCAGAATGATTTTTGCAAATTTTTGTTCGCAGTGCTTTGTCAACGTTCAAAGTAACCACATCGCCTACTTTGATCATACCGCGCGTCATCTTGCCAATGTGTCCAACTTTGCCGCCGAGAAGCTTGATGGTATCTTCCACAACAAACTCACCTGATACGGTCGTGATCACACCCTGATCACCCTGCTGACCACCCATCGTTGCATAAAATGGGGTCTCGTCAACAATAATCGTACCAATCTCACCGTCTGAGAGCGCCTCCACAAGCTCACTTTCTGTCGTGAGCACAGAAACCTTTGATGTCGTCTCGAGCTTCTCATATCCGACAAACGCTGTCGTGATGGCAGGATCGATCGACTCATATACAGTTGCGTCAGCACCCATATAATTTGTCTCTTTACGCGCCTTTCGTGCCTTGGTACGCTGCTCCTCCATAGCTGCGTTAAATCCGTCCTCGTCAATGGCAAAGCCCTTTTCTTCCAATATCTCACAGGTAAGATCTACTGGAAAGCCATACGTATCATACAGTTTAAACACATTTTCACCTGAGAGAATTTTCTCGCCAGCTGCCTGCATTTTATCCTCCATATCGGAAAGGATTGCAAGCCCCTGGTCTATCGTCTTATTAAACTTTTCCTCTTCCTGCGTCAGCACCTTGAAGATAAAATCCTTCTTCTCGTCCAGCTCAGGATAACCGTCCTTGCATTCGTCAATCACAGTCCCGGCAAAGTCAGCCATAAACGTACCTTCTATGCCAAGCATTCTCCCGTGGCGCGCTGCACGCCGTATAATACGTCTGAGCACATATCCGCGTCCCTCATTTGTCGGCATAATACCATCTGAGATCATAAATGTCGCCGAACGGATATGGTCTGTGATCAATCTGATTGATACATCTTTCTTCTCGTCTGTCTCATACACTACCCCGGCGGTCTCACAGATCTTGTCACGAATCGCCCTCATTGTATTGATATCAAACACGGTATCTACATCCTGAACGACTACTGCCAGTCTCTCCAATCCCATACCCGTGTCGATATTCTTCTGCGCAAGCTCTTCATAATGGCCTTTCCCATCACCATCAAACTGTGTAAATACGTTGTTCCAGACTTCTATAAAACGGTCACAGTCACAGCCTACTTTACAGTCAGGTTTCCCACAGCCATACTTGATGCCTCTGTCATAATAGATTTCAGAACATGGTCCGCAAGGTCCTGCTCCATGCTCCCAGAAATTATCGCATTCCCCTGTCTCTGGGTCGCGATAAAAACGTGTGATCTTCTCAGCTGGCACACCAATCTCATTTACCCATATGTTAAATGCTTCCTCATCTTCGCAGTAAATAGATGGATATAATCTCTCTGGGTCAAGTCCGACTACCTCGGTCAAAAATTCCCAGCTCCAGTTTAATGCCTCGTGCTTAAAATAATCTCCAAATGAAAAATTTCCGAGCATCTCAAAAAAGGTAAGATGTCTTGCTGTCTTGCCGACATTTTCAATATCACCTGTCCTGACACATTTCTGACATGTGGTAACACGGCGTCTCGGCGGTATCTCCTGCCCTGTAAAGTATGGTTTTAGTGGCGCCATGCCTGAATTGATGATCAGCAGGCTGTTATCATTGTGCGGCACCAGCGAAAAGCTCTTCATTGATAAATGATTTTTGCTCTCGAAGAATTCAAGAAACATTCTTCGAAGCTCGTTTACTCCATAGTTCTTCACAATTATTCCTCCAAAATATCCATAATCGAGCAGAATCATTCTGCCCGCTGCGCCAGATGCATACAGCGTCAGCTGCTAACTTTCTTATGCGTCTGTGCGTATCAAAAATCAAACTTATCCGCGAAGTAAGCCTCCAGTTCGTCAATCTTAATACGCACCTGCTCCATAGAATCACGGAAACGAACAGTAACTGCGTTGTCCTGCTCTGACTCAAAATCATAGGTAACGCAGAACGGCGTACCGATCTCATCCTGACGGCGGTATCTCTTGCCGATATTCCCCCTGTCGTCAAACTCACAGTTGTACCTCTTTGACAGCTGTGTATAGATCTTCTCTGCGCCCTCATTGAGCTTTTTACTTAACGGAAGCACACCGATCTTTACTGGTGCGATTGCCGGGTGGAAATGAAGTACTGTTCTCATATCACCCTCGCCAATCTCTTCCTCGTCATACGCTGCACATAGAAAAGCGAGAACTACACGGTCTGCGCCAAGTGATGGTTCAATCACATATGGTATGTATTTCTCTTTCTTTTCGTCATCAAAATAAGACATATCCTGTCCAGACGTATTCTGATGCTGTGTAAGATCATAATCTGTCCGGTCAGCAATACCCCAAAGCTCGCCCCAGCCAATGGAAGGGAAAAGAAACTCGATATCTGTTGTTCCCTTTGAATAAAAGCACAGTTCCTCCGGCGCATGGTCGCGCAGGCGCATTTCCTCTTCCTTGATGCCAAGGCTCAAAAGCCAGTCACGGCAAAAACCTCTCCAATACTGGAACCACTCGAGGTCTGTACCCGGCTCACAGAAGAACTCCAGCTCCATCTGCTCAAACTCTCTTGTTCGGAATGTAAAGTTGCCCGGCGTAATCTCATTTCTGAATGATTTGCCAATCTGACCAATACCAAAAGGAATCTTTTTTCTGGAAGTTCTCTGTACATTCTTAAAGTTTACAAAAATGCCCTGTGCTGTCTCCGGTCTTAGATAAACAGTATTCTTAGCATCCTCTGTAACACCCTGAAATGTCTTGAACATCAGATTAAACTGTCTGATATCTGTAAAATTGTGCTTGCCGCAGGTTGGACAGGGAATATTCTTTTCCTCAATAAAATTCTTCATTTCCTCCTGTGAAAAAGCATCAATCGGTTTGTCCAGCGTAATGCCCTGCTCGGCTGCATAATCTTCGATCAGTTTATCTGCCCGAAAACGCTCATGGCATTCCTTACAATCCATCAGAGGATCGGAAAACCCGCCGAGATGCCCTGATGCAACCCATGTCTGTGGATTCATCAAAATTGCACAGTCAACACCTACATTGTACGGATTCTCCATAATGAACTTCTGCCACCACGCCCGTTTTACATTATTCTTTAGCTCAACACCGAGATTGCCATAATCCCATGTGTTGGCAAGTCCACCATAAATCTCAGAACCAGGATATACAAACCCCCTGCTTTTTGAAAGAGCTACAATTTTGTCCAATGTCTTTTCCATTTCACGTTCTCCTAACCTCATTTGATTTAATATTATCTTAGGAACCATTCAAAAATAACCTGTACACCTTGACTTGTCTATTTCTGAACAGTTCCTTACTTAAATACAATAATCCTATAACCGTCTGTCAACGATACATCTGCACTCTTTTTTCCCACTGTAGTAACACCATCGCTTATATACAAAATTTCATCAAAACAGTTGACGCGGATCTGATCTGCTTCCTCGGCATTCTCGATAATCTCAATTACGATATGACTGTCTCCCATTCCCAACAATTCAGGCTTAGAAATTTGCGTATTGTCTGATACAGACTTTAGTGTCACATTCAAGTCAAAGCCTGCCATATTGGCATCTCTAACCGTTCCAGCAAAAAAATCTTCACTGTTAAATCCCGCGTAGGCTTGATAATCTCCATACTCCATGAGTACTTTCACCACGCCATCTTTTACTTTTAAACTTTTTAATTTTATCTGTGCAGCCGCATTCTCCGACGTATACTCATCTATGGACGACTCGATCATGGGCTTTAATCCCTCCTCGCCGTCCTCATAATAATAACTACCGCTAAAAGCTTCCACAATCGTGCTGGATATACTTCCGTCCTTTTCAATCGAAATCGAAGATGCCGTGGCAGCTAGTTCGTCTATGACCTCTTTATTCTCCGGTTGTACTACTTCCCCACATGCAGTAAGTCCCAGCATACAGATACATAATATCAGAATACTTGATTTTCCTATCCTCATAACTTTTTTCCACCTTAATCTTTATATGCGTTTTATTATAAACAACTTAATCAATATTTTCAAGTATTTCAAGACTTTTAAAATTCCTGTCCATAATTCTTTTGCATATATTCCTGCTGTAAAGTCCCAATTCTTCCAATACCTCCGCCTTTACATGAAATGAAAAAAGTTTTTCTACAGGTGTTTTCATTATGTAATCAATTGTGTATGCTGTGGACTCCATAAGTCCATCTCCTGCACTCAATCCTGGAAATTCTCCATTTAACATGATAGACTTTAGTTCAAAAATATATCTTACAAGCCGATTTTCAAAATTTGGAGATGTCAGCGCCCGAAGGGACTGATACAAAAGTTTTAATATCCCTGTCTCGTCATTGTTCTCTCTCGTGTAATAATCGCAGATCTCCAGAAAGTACATTCCATAATATGCCCCTGCAAAATCCTGCCGTAGTTCCTCAAAATAATTGGTGATCTCCGCGTCCGACATATTGTAATAGTTCCTACCGGCATACAGCTTGAACTGCCCGAATGAAAAGGGATTGGTAGGTGCCATCAGCCTGTTGCCAGGGCGCCTGGAACCCTTAGCAAAGGCTGATATCTTTCCTCTTTCTTTTGTGAGAAGTACTACTCTTCTATCGTACTCTCCCATCGGTTCTGCCTTGATAACGATCCCTGTCAATATTACGAAATCCTGTATCCCAGTGCTCATGTATCTCTCCTGCCTTACTCTCGGCTTTTTCCATATCAGGATGCCCCTTGTAAGCCAGATAATCGTGTACCTGTCCTGTCTGCATAAACCGGCTCCATCCATCCTCGTGCATCTAATGTCCCTGCCCTTTCCTTTTATCATATAACCGCCAAATTCTTATGAATTTGTGCTTGCGCACATGATTTTTCGTATTGTTTACATAACTAGGGTGTGCTTATGGGACGATTTTATTCATTTTTATCTATTCATTTTCTTTTGGGTCATAACCAAAGTTTTTGATCAGGAAATCACTGTCCCGCCAATCTTTCTTCACTTTCACCCACAGCTGAAGATTGGCATGCCGCTCCAGTAACTCCTCAATCTCAGGGCGTGCCATGGAACCAATCTTTTTGAGCATTGCACCGCCTTTTCCAATAATAATTCCCTTGTGGGAATCTCTTTCACAGATGATGGTGGCATCAATATCGACAATTTTTTTCCTGTATTTCATGGACTCAATTGTCACTGCCACGCCATGGGGGATCTCTTCATCAATGCTGCGAAGCACCTTCTCCCTGACAAGCTCTGCCACAATCTGCCTCATGGGCTGATCCGTGATCGTATCCTCATCATAAAATGCTGGTCCATATGGCAGATATTTCATGACTTGTGTGATGAGTACATCTGTATTGTCTTTTTCCAGCGCCGAAACCGGAACAACTTCTGCAAAGTCAAGCTGCTTTCGGTAAGCGTCGATATAACCGAGAAGCTGTTCCTTTTTCACTGTATCAATCTTATTGATTACCAGAATGATCGGTGTCTTCACTTTTTGCAACTGTTCAATAATGTGCTGCTCACCCGCACCGATATAGTCTGTCGGCTCCACCAGCCACAAGATGACATCTACTTCTCTCAGACTGTGTTCCGCCACATTGACCATATAGTCGCCAAGTTTGTTTTTCGCCTTGTGAATACCCGGCGTATCCACAAATACGATCTGTCCCTCATCGGAGGTATATACCGTCTGTATGCGGTTTCTGGTGGTCTGCGGCTTTTTTGATGTGATGGCAATCTTCTGCCCGATCAGACAGTTCATCAGTGTCGATTTTCCAACATTTGGTCTTCCGATGAGTGCCGCGAAGCCCGACTTGTACTTTTTGTTCATAATACCTTTTCCTCCATTGTGGACATATAAGCTCTTTTGTATCAGTATTAATGAAAGAGATTTTCCACTTTCATAAACATTTCTTTATTTTCATCAATTGACTGCCTGTTGCCCACTACACATACGACATCCTGTGCCATGATTGCATCCAGATATCCTGCCAATACCCTGATATCCTCCTGATGGCATGTGAGCACTTCATCGCGCTCCCTTTGTACTTCGGCAAAATCAAGATTGGTCAGATAAGCACTCGAAGACCTGCTTCCCTTGACTGAAGGTGTCATTGGCACATCCAGATCGCTGACCGCTCCTATGATGTATTTGGTCATGGTGTGCTCGTCCGCGTTAAATTCTCTTAAATAATCACTCGTTTTCTCAAAGATGTCAACTGTTTTTTTGAGATTCGGATCCCTGTATGAGACAAGGTAGCTGTCCCCTGTCTTGCCAAAATTGCACATGATGCCATACGCACCGCCCTTTACACGGACATTGAGCCACAGATAGTCATACCGGAGCATCACTCGCAGAACCCTCAATGCGCCTGTATAGACATAGTCTGTACCTGTCATGTAATTTCCCGCCCTGCACACATACTGTATCTGTGCCGACGTGTAAAATCCTTCGTTTTTCTTCGTTGTAGCAATCGCAAAGCGCTCTTTCTTAACAGGCTCTGTAAAAAATTTTGCCTTCATCGGTGCAACAAGGTCTTTGATCCGCTCAAAGCCTTCCTCGGTTGCCGTGATATCTACCATAAGGTTTTCTGGTCTGAAAATGCATTTAGTAAGTTCTGAAAGCTTTCCAAGCAGTTCCGCCTTATTTCCGTCAAAATCGCCAGTAAGCTTTTCAAGCATACGATAGCATGGCAGACCATTTACCAGCTCTGACACTGCTGCCGTCTCGCTAAAGTACGACATTGCCCTGACTGCGGCGAACATGTGCCCTGCAGAGGTCATATTTCCCTGCATAACGGACTTTAATTCCTCGAGGATTTCAAGGATCCTGCTCTCGTCATCAAACTTTGAGGCTGTCATAATCTCTGACATCAGCTCGAATGCTGCAGGCAGCTCATCGTACATTGCCTTTGTCTTCACCTCAAAAGTAAGCTTGTATTCATCGAGCCTTTTCGCGTTAACATAGGTATTGACACTGCTCACAATATCACCTGTATGAATATTGATCTCATTGCAGAGTTCCCCATAACTATATCGAGCCGTATCCACATAGCCCAGCACATTTTTGAGGATTCCTATATAGGAAAACAGTTCTATCGGAATGTTCGCGGCATCAAAAATCAGCCTGACATAGCCGATGCCATTTGTCTGGATATTATGGAATAAGACTTTCGTGTCTCCGATACTGCGAAGCTCATTTACAAAATCCTCCGCTTCCTTCTTCATATCCTCCCGCTTCAGCATCGGTATCTTTGCAAGATCCTCTGGCGTATCTTCCATTTCCTGATACGCCAGCAGCGCCTTTGTATCTGCCACAATCTGCCTGATCTCTTCGCTGGTCAGCCCTGCCTTATATGCTGCCAGCTTGTCCGCAAGTTCCTTTTCCTCTTTCGCCGTGAGACCTTCCTTTGGAGCCACTACAACAACCGATTTGTGCTGGTTTTGTATCAGATACTTTTCGATCAACTTTTCATAGTAATCAGTGTTGATTTTTTCCTTTAAGTTCTTAAAGATATCAATTGCCTCAATCATGTCAAATGGCATGTTGTCATCATAAAGCCACGAATCAAACATCTGCAGACCATACATAAGCCCCTTTGGATAAGAGCCAAAATCCGCTTCCCTGTATCGGAACTCATAGTAATTCAGACCTGCAAGCAGTGACTTCTTATCAATCCCTTCTTTTACAATACGGGCAAGCTCGCTCTCGATGGTCTCCACAAATTCTTCTTTTTGCGAAACATTTGTATTCTTTGCCACAATGGAAAAATATGGCTGATAAATGCCATTGTTATATACTGTATAAACTTCTGTGCCGATATTCTTGTGAATCAGCGCAAGCTTTAGGGGCGCTGCGGAAGCAGAACACAATGCATATTCCAATATTTCCATCGCATAATACAATTCTTTGTCAAGGCTTGTTCCAACGACTGTATTGTATGAAAGATATGTGTTATCCTCTAACGACTCCCCTTCCATAATTGGATATTCCTTGTATATTTCTACAGGCTTTTCAAACGCTGTCTGCTCCTTTAAGGCCGAGTCAACCTCAATTTTGTCAAACTGACTCAGATACTTTTCATCCATCCATTCCAGCTTCTCTGCCATGTCCATATTTCCATATAGATAGATATAGCTGTTTGACGGGTGATAATATTTTCCATGAAACGCTAAAAACTGCTCATAAGTCAGTTCTGGAATCACCTTGGGATCGCCTCCTGATTCTACCCCATACGGCGTATCCGGAAACAGCGAATTGACCACTTCCCTGTCGTTGACCTCGTCGGGTGACGAGAAAGCTCCTTTCATTTCATTGTAGACAACTCCATTGAGAGTGAGCGGACTGTCCGCATCTTCCATCTCATAGTGCCAGCCCTCCTGCTGGAAAATTTTCTTTTCCTTGTAGATATTGGGATAAAATACTGCATCCAGATATACATGCATCAGATTTTGAAAATCCTTGTCGTTACAGCTTGCAACAGGATATACGGTCTTGTCACTGTATGTCATGGCATTAAGGAATGTATTTAAAGAGCCTTTGACAAGCTCCACAAAAGGGTCCTTCACTGGAAAATCCCTGGAACCGCAGAGTACGGTGTGCTCTATGATATGTGGCACGCCCGTAGAGTCAGTGGGCGGTGTGCGGAACCCAATATAAAACACTTTGTTCTCGTCATCATTGCTGAGCAGTGCGATCCTCGCGCCTGTCTTCTTGTGCCGCAAAAGCCAGCTCATAGAGCCAATGTCATCAATCTGCCTCTTTTCAATTACTTCGTAAGCTGTTAAATCTTCAATTTTCTTCATTTTCTATTATCCTTCCTTTTTATATTTCCTTATCATTTTCAAAATCTTCGTCTTTCCGAAGCGCCATCAAATCCATCTTCCTAATCCACCATCAGGTGTCTTCCTTCTTTTATTTTAGCTGTTGATTACCTGCTACTGTAACTTCCATTCCACATGAAATGAAAATCCGTGCGCTTGATTTTACACATGTCACCATTCTCTCTGCGAAAAACAATTCCCTCCATGTCATGTATCCTTAAATATTCCCGAATGCCCTCAAATGTTCTGGGTACATCCTCAAGTACGATGGAACCATGCTTGACGAGCTTATCACCATTTTCTACATGCTCTGGATTCCGTTTAAAGTGCTCACCGATTAACTCATAGGTGCCATCTTCTAAACCTGCCTGCTGTTCAAATGCTTTTCGATGCCATTTGTACGCTGGATTATCACCAACAGGTACCCAGTGCGGAAAATGACCTGTCATTTCATCTGGTGATGATTGACATGGGATTGCTCCATCCGGCAGTGTTCTCTTCTTTCCTTGATTCCGTACATCTGTTCGATAATCGTATCTGGCATATAACCTGCCATCTTTGATCATGCAGGCTGTGCCATCAAGCTTACGTGTAGCGATTCCTTCTCCCTTCATTACCCATTCACATCCCTCAGCTACATTCGGTAGAATGTCTACTATCTCATGGTCTACGATAACTCTTTCAAATAATGTTTTAATTTTCTTCATTATATTTCACCTTAAAACACCTGATTGACAGGGCAGGTATTGAAACTTACAATATAACACACATGTCATATACGTCCTGCTTTCGCAGGACTGCTGTACCTTGAGCCACCTATCTTTATTTCATCGTTCTAATCCTCATCTGGATAAACACCTAAAAATTTGAAATAACCAAATTCATCATTTTGTATTTCTTTTACTTCACCTTCATACTTAAGCCCTCCAATAACTATAGCAGCATTATAAGGTCTATCCAAACCATCTGGATAATCTTTCTTTAGCAAATTTATATCAAACACTGTTGCGTCAGCAAAAACTTCCTCTATATCATTTGACATTTTAGGATTGATAACAAAAACCAAAAAATCTTCGTCATAAGTATTGATATTAAAATCTACACCCATTTCAAAACCAATACAATCATACTCATTCAATAAATCATAATCTTTATCCATATATTGATTAAGCAATTCCTGTGATTTACAGACTCCCACAAATACCGAAATATAAGCATCATTACTAAATGTATAATCTTTTTGTGCAACTTCTCTCATTTTTATATGCCCTTCCATTTAACAAAATACAGTCATGCATTTACATTTTACTTTACTGCTTTCAAGTACCAGCTCATATTTTCTATGCTATATATTGAGTGCCATCAATGCAAGCTTTGAAATCGAAAAATCCTCAATCATTACATCACCATCAGCCACCTGACTGCGGTACTCATCACAAAACTTCCCAAACGGACAAGCATTGTGAACCCATTTTTCTTTTATTTTGCCCCCAAATCCCTTTTTCTGTGTTTTATAGCAGACACGTATGGTCAACTTTAACCGCTCAAAGATACGATAAGAAAACTCCTTGTCCGATATCTGTAATATATGGTCTGCCATTTTGATATCCAAATCCGTATCCCTTGCAATGTGGGCACTGATGACCGCTTTGAATTTGAATGGGATATCATCCTTGTCCATCATTTCCGCATAAGTCAGCTCCCTGCCAAAGTAGACATAATTGGTATCTTGTATTACATATTTAAAATCATCTTTGTTTTGTGTATCCATGTTTGTCACTTATATCTGCTCCTCATTTCCAAATACTGTGTCCTGCTTTTTTATCATACAGATAAATCATTTTCTATATACTCTATATGATTTGCAGAAATCTTCATAGCCTCCCGTACTTCCTCCTCGGTGATACCCAGTTCGTCCGCCACTTCCTTTACGGTGACTTTTCTGAGGAAACTATCATATAACTCTTTTGCCTTGTCGTTCACCTCATTCACTTTATTCAGCACATTTTCATCAATCTGCCGATTCCCTGTATCATCACTGATATATTCCTCCATGGCATCCATAACCATCCTGCCGATAAAGCCCTCTACCTCATCAATACCCTCCACACACTCCAACATAGTCACAGCCATGGCAGCAGCGACATTTCCCTCACCAATTAAATCCTCGACAAGCGCACCCTGTCCCGCATAGAGCTTGGAAATCTCCACCACCTGAGGCAGGAAAATCTCCACAAGCTTCGCCTGTGCATCGCCATCACCTGCAAGCGCGGACATGATCACAGCCCTTTTTTCCCCATCTGACACTGGCGGAAGCTCCCTTAACTCCTCGAGATACATTTCCAGGAAATTGACATCATCGCCCGACAGATTTTCCTCCACATCTCCTTGTTCGTCGATTCCGATATGATTGTTGCGAAAATAATCATGGATCAACGCCAGTTTCCCATCATCTAACTGCCACTGTTCAAAAGCCTCGCTGATCTGCTCACTTGTCAGCATATTTCCCTGAAGCCTCGCTGCATCTCTCAGCTCTTCAAGGATCTGCGCAAAATTTATCTGATTGAATTCCATATGTTCATGCTGTCCCTTTCCAAACAATTGATATCCATAAGATCATTATACTGTGGAAATTGCATTAACTGTTTTCACCCAAAGAATTAAGAAGGAAGTTAATGCATAGCCACAGTCTCATTCAAGCAGGAAATTAAAGATTCTATTACCAGTGTGCTGCCAACTGCACCACATCCTCAATTCAGAGGACGGCTGGACTCGAACCAACGTCACTGATCCCGACTTAGAAGGAAGAATCCATATAGCCTGCTAATCTATCGTTATTACAGGTATTCGCCCATAAAAACTTCAGTATCAAACGGTGTGATTCCTGAGTCAATATCAAATATGACATCGGCATCTTCTTTATTGTCTGCCCGTAATCCTCTTGCCCTTATATGAAGATCGATCAAATCATAAAGATTCGGTTTGCTCATATTTACCATACTGTAACAAGTCGCTGCTACACCAGACAGGTTGCTTTCAACATTATTACCACCGTGATTACTATGGCATCCGTTTAATGCCAAATTCATATCACACCATATCACTTCCCTGTTTACACAGTCGAAAATTACAGGAATACAAACTATGCTTTGAGAAGCCAGATCCATTTTCTGTTCAACAGTTTTGGGCTCATAAATCTCACCTGAGTTAACATCTTCTCTGCTCATCCACCCAAACATTGCATGCGGCATATCTGAGAATTTCTGTCCAGTGTAACTATATACTTGATAAACAATATACCTTGCACCATGCCTGACAACCGATTCAATATCAACATCCAAAAACTCACTCGCACCATCCCCATTGACAGGACCGCCATTGATAATATCTCCGGAATGACAGGCGTTATATCGATCAGTTCGCAAACAGGTGTACGATACGTGCTCCATATAATTCCAGTTCTCATCAAACAATGCCGCCGACAGATCAAGATCTACTCTTCCCTTATCATGACGACCATTGCCTTTATTTTTTCCCATATTTGTCCACCAGATAAAAGCCCTCATTGCTTTTGTCGTACTGTCTATTGGAAGTTTTGATCCTCTGACGATTGTCTTTAATGTCTTACTTGCACTTCTCTGACTGAATGGAACAATGTACCTTTTCAATTCATCTGACAGATACACCTTCCCAAGAAAATCCTTACTTTTATAATTCTCGATCAAGGCATCCTCGCAAATCTTTACAACCGCATCACAATACTTCTCGTCAATATCTGACAATGTATTTTCGATGCAATGACATCTTGCCAGATTCCCTTTAGGGAAAAATACCCTTGATTCCAGTTTTTCATTTCTATGTGCAAAATGCTCTTTTACCTGCAGCAAAACGGGTGTTGAAGCTTCACTTGCAACATCTTTAAATGTGTTAATAACAGAATTTTTATCATCCGCATTTCTTAAAAGATGATCCAGTTTTCTCGCAAGTTCTCCTGGTCTTTTCTTTAAGAGCATAAGCGCAGACCTGTAATCTTCTGTCTCTATAGCTTTCGTAACTTTACCGGCAAATGTTTCTATTTTGATACCATTCCGAAGTTTATTGAAGGCTGTGATCACCTTGCCAAACTGCGCCTCACTGTACTCAGTTGGGTGAAGTCTTTCACCGATACGAATCCATTTGTTTTTATACCTGAGCATATCTTCCTCGATCGCACCACATCCCTGCAAAAGTTCCAGTAATATCCGTCTCTCTTTGCGCCTGAAACTCCGGAATTTTGTATTTGCAGCCAGACTGATATCTCCATCCGACATAGCCGTGATCAACCGCAAAACATCTGTTGCCGTTTTAAAGTATTTTTGAATATCCTTTGCCGTGGCTAACGGATCATTTTCTAAATACAGCTTTCCAATCAGCGCTGCATTTTCTTTTAATGGAACTTCATCAGGAAATGTAACCTGCATATTTTTGAAAATCCACTCTAAATCTTCTTGATCTGTCTGAGAAATAGAGGTCTTAGACTGGCACAGATTATTGAAAATATTCTGTATATCTTCCTTACAGCCCAGATCGATAACCTTTATTTTTGTCTTATCAAACAAAGGAAGCCTTTCATTCTTTTCTTCGTTTGGATATAATGTGCCTGCAGACCAATAATGAACCATAGCATTAACAAACAAATCAATGTAATCTGCCTCCATTACCGAAACAGGGAAATCAGGATACATGGGTTTATAAACCACATCCGCACCTACCAGCTTCTTCAACATCGGTACCAGTTCTAAATAGAATTTCTGCAATTCCTCTTTGTTTAACGTCTGAAGAACCTCAAATAATGCTTTGGAAAACGTATAACCTAACGCTTCAATATTCTTCATTATTGTAATGATGTATTGATTGTTCGGATTGGTTTCATAGCCTCTTTCTATGATGACTTTATTTTTTCTGCGTAATAAAATTTCATTCACAAACATTTTTCTCCCTTTTCATGGAATTGGCGGGCAATCATTCTGATCTGGTAATCCTCCATCAAATCCTGTACTTTGACCGATCTCAAACAAACAAATATTCTATTATCCCCGCTCTGTCAGATACCCTGTTAAATCTGTTATCTTACCCTCTCGAATGTTTTGAGCCAGTTCTCTGGCAGGTCCCTCCAGATATTCTTCCTCACAAAAAAGTCGTACATGTCTTTGTTTACCAATTTTATTTGTATAAGTCAGATATACGCCATATCGCTGTGTCGCAGGGTTGCGGCCATGAAACACCCTCAAAACATTTACTTCTTGTTCCGATCCGTCAATTTTTATAGTAACTTTCTGCACGGTCTTCTCCTCATCTGAATTGCAATTTTGATACTTTTTTCTGCAATGAAAGGAAAACTACTTCACATGTGTATGCGTAAACAGATGATCCTGACAGTACTCGTAATTTCCATTACATTTAGAACAAAAACGGAACTCCGCATCGGGATTGTCTTCGCTGTTTTTGCCGCAGATCGCACACTTATGTTTTGCCACACTGGCTGGTTTTGCCCGCCTCACTTCCCTGTTGTACTCGTGGCGTCTCCTCACTTGTCTTGGCGAGATGCGCATACCAATTCCGCTCCTCGTCATCAGGAAAAATACAACAAAATTGAGCAGTGATGCGCCGATGATAATCTTTCCAACGATATCGCTCTGCAGGAATTGTACGATCAAAAGTGCACCATAGGCAATTCCCATCCACTTCACTTTGATTGGAATAATAAACATCAATAGTACTTGTACATCCGGAAATGTAGCCGCAAATCCCAGAAAGATGGACATATTTACAAAATAAGTACTAAAGCTGCGCGCCACAAGCAGAAAATATGCCGCTGGTCCATAAGCCTCTCTAATAATAAAAGAATTGAACGCTGGCACATAACTGATTCCCATGATCAAAAAGCTTCCAATTATCGTAAAAATCATGCCCATGAAAAGATACACATTATAGTAAAAGGTTCCCCATGTCCGCTCAAGATTCGTACCAACGGAATAATAAAACATCAGCATAATAATCGTAAACAGATCAAAGCTTGACGGCGGAATGATGATCCACGTGACAAGCCTCCAAATCTGCCCATGCAGGATCAGATATGGGTTTAGTGTCAGAAAGTCCCTGACTGCCGGGCTGATAAATTCCAATATATAGCCAAGCACATACCCCAGTATTAAGTATAAGGAAAGATTCGGTATCGCGTATTTTCCAATCTTTCTCTCCAATTTATTCAGAAAATTCATATTTTACATTCCTGCCTTTCATCTTTAAAATAACCTCGTTATTTCAGTATAGCATTCACCCCAAGAAATGTAAACCAATCTAAATTTATCCAATTGAAATATTATATTT
>JAIEEY010000007.1 GCA_029067205.1 Lachnospiraceae bacterium | reverse complement strand
CCCCCCCCCCCCCCCCCCCCTTTTTTTTTTTCATCCTCACGCCGCCTACGTCATCAGCCTGCGTGTCGTGGGGCGGGTTTATTGTTATATCTTACTGCTGCTGGGGAATGTCACTCTTTTTTGGCGATGGTGCCGCAGCATTTCTGAGTGTTGCCCTCGGAAAAAATGACACGGAAAACATTCATCGCGGTGTTGGAAACAGCATTTTATTCTCATTCCTTTCCGGTGTAGTGATCATCCTGATCAGCTACTTATGGGGAGACGGGCTGCTTCGACTGATCGGCGCCACAGACGCAACCATCTCACTCGCGCACGATTATGGATACATCATCTATATCATGATGCCGCTGGCAATGACGCAAAATACACTGGCTTCGGTCATCCGTGCCGACGGAAGTCCGCAGTATGCAATGGGCGCAATGATCGTCGGTGCACTGCTTAATATTGTGGGCGATCCTATCGCTATTTTTGTTCTTGATCTAGGCATCAAGGGCGCTGCTTATGCGACAATTCTTGGACAGTTTGTCAGCTTTCTCATCTGTGCATTTTATCTGACAAAAAGTAAGACCTTCCGGCTGAAAGCACAAAGTTTCCAGATTGATATGAATCTGCTCAGACAAATTATGGCACTTGGCACCTCAAGTCTGCTGACACAGTTGTCCATTGTGGTGATCACTGTTGTCAACAATATCCTGCTTGTAAAATACGGCGCTGTCTCAGCCTATGGTGCAGATATTCCTCTGGCAGCGTTTGTTGTCATTATGAAGCTGTTTCAGATCGTCTTAAATATTGCAATTGGAATTGCTGCAGGAGCACAGCCGATTGTGGGCTACAATTACGGCGCTGGAAATTACAGCCGCGTCCGCGAACTCTTAAAATCCGTGATTAAATGGACTGCTATCGTAGGTATTGTATGTATGTTCTTATTTGAGGTATTTCCGGCAGCATTTATCAGACTTTTCGGCTCAGATGGAGATCTGTATATGGAGTTTGCCGTGCGCTGCCTCAGAATTTACTTACTGCTGATCCTGTTTACCTGCGTGCAGAAAGTATGTGCTATTTTCTTGCAGTCAATCGGCCACGCGCAGACAGCAGCGCCGCTTGCCATTATCCGCGACCTGTTATTGATCGTCTTCTCCATTGCTGTGCCTGTTTTCGCTGGTGTAACAGGAATTTTCTGGGCAGCACCACTCGCCGATATCATTGCGATGCTGATCACTTCATTCGTAATGTTCCGTCTTTGGAAAGAACTCCAAGTTGAAGACACGGTTATCACGCCCGATGAATGTGGCACGATCAAACCTTCCGTTCCCGGTGTAATCGTAACAATCTCCCGCGAACATGGTTCCGCAGGCAAGAAAGTCGGTCAGATTCTTGCAGGGCTGATGTCGATTCCCTGCTATTATAAGGAAATGACCGCGTTGGCGGCACAGGAAAGCGGACTGGCAGCAGAATTTATTTCTGATATCAACAAAAATGCCCCTGACCGCTTAAAGGAATTATATCTCAGCACAACAATCGTTCAGCAGGCTGTTGCCGCACAGGACAGGATCATCAAGAAAATCGCAGACAATGGAACCTGTGTTATTATCGGGCGCGCAGCCGATTACGTGCTCCGTGACTATGCTCAGGTAATCCGCGTATTTATCCATGCACCAAAAGATTACCGCATAAAGAAAGTGATGGAAATGTATGGTGACACCGTTGCGGAAGCTGAAAAAAACATAGAACATTCCGATGCGGCGCGGTCAGCTTACTACAAATCCATAACTGGTATGCATTGGGGACATTCAGATAACTATGAATTGTGTATTGACAGCTCGATCGGTGAACAGGCATGTGCAGAAGTGATCCGTCAATATTTATTACAAAAGGGCTTCTAACTGAAAAATATCCCCCGCCGGCAGCAATCACCTGCTCCCGGCGGGGGAATCCTATATTGGTTTGAGGATTTTCTTATTTGCCTGCATCATGAATAAAACTGCTGCAATCACAGCCACAAGCTCCGCAGCCGGAAATGCCCACCATATCATAAAAACCGCATTTTCCAGCCTTGCAAACAGCCATGCCAGCGGCAGTACGATGATGCACAGCCGGAGCAGTGAGACAACCAGGGAGTCCAGACCACAGCCCAATGCCTGAAACACCCCCTGTATCGCAATGTTCCCTCCTGCGAACAGAAAACCTGTCGCAATAATCTTTGAAGCCATGACACACAGTCCTTCCGTCTCCTCAGACATGGCAAAAAGTCCAATGAGTGGTTTTGCAAACAGTTCCAGTCCAGCCAATCCAGCCAGCATGATCACTTCCGTGTAGAGAAGTCCATAAAATATCCCCTGTTTGACGCGCTTTCGGTCTCCCATTCCATAATTAAAAGAAACGATCGGCGTGATGGCATCCCTAAGACCAAATCCTGCAAAAAATATAAACTGCTGTATTTTATAAAAAATACCATATGCCGTTACCGCCGCCTGCGATACCGCGCCAAAGATAAGGTTCACGCCATAAGTCATAAAGGACATCAGTGCCTGCATAATGATTGCCGGAAGCCCGATCGCATAAATTTCCTTCACGATACTGCTCTCCAGTCGCAAATATTTCACGCCTGATTTCACTTCTGTATTTTTCCTGTAATGAAAATACATGGCAATCAGCATGGACACGATCTGCCCGATCACAGTGGCATAAGCCGCACCCCGAATTCCTGTCGCCGGAAGCCCGAAATAGCCAAAGATCATAATGGGATCCAGCACGATATTGACAACGGCCCCCAACACCTGCGCAATCGTGGAATACACCGTCTTCCCTGTCGACTGCAGCAATTTTTCATAAATGGAAAACAGGACAATGCCAAATGAAACCACCGAGCAAATAGATAAATAGGAGCTGCCCATTGTGAGGATTACGGTATCCTTTGTCTGGCTTCCGATGTAGGCTTTCACGCCAAACAGACCAAACAGCAAAAACACTGCATAGATGATCAGTGCCAACGACACCCCGTTTCCTGCCGCTTTTGCCACTTTTTCCTCGTCGCGCTGCCCCAGACTCTTTGCAAGCAAAGCGTTCACACCCACACCTGTACCGATTCCAAACGCCACGATCAACATCTGCACAGGAAATGCCAGCGTCAGAGCATTCACTGCACACTCGCCCGCGTTTGTGATGCCATCGGTATCTGGTATCCTTGCCACAAACATACTGTCCACAATGTTATAGCATGCCTGCAGTACCATCGACAGGATAATCGGTATTCCCATGCTCAGCATGACTTTTGGAACGGACTCCGTCCCCATTTTGTTTGTTGTTCCTTCTTTATTCAATTTTCCTCCATTTCTATTGAGCGCACTCCTATAACAGCACTCTCAGGAGACTTTTCCGGAAAGCTGCCACAACCATATTGAATTGCATAAAAAAAGCGTATACCCAATATCTGGATTTACGCTTTTTGCCACACGACTCTATCATTATAATTTATTTTTTTGGCTTTGTCAAAGTATGAATTGCAAAATCAAATGCTTATAAAGACTTGCATTTCCCTATGTCCTGACTTATAATATTGTCAACTGCCAGTTCTGGGAGGAGTATGGCTCTGCTGTATCGGAGGTGTCCGGTCTCACATGGATTATCCCGGGAACACGCTCCGGCTGGCAGCTTTTTGTCTTTATCTTATTTCAGACAACCGCTTCCACGATGGTCTTGTCCCCAAGGGTGATCGTCTTCACACCGATCTCTTTCTTCCTATTAAAATTGAAGCTCAACAGATACCCCTTATTCTGATGGAAGTAATCCAGATAACCCGTAAGCTGCCTCTCACCGCGTTCATTGTATTCGTTTCCTCTCCAGATCTTCATTTCTATAATAAACTGCTCCCCTGCATAATCCACGATGACATCTGTCCGCCCAGCATCCCTGGTCTGTGCCTCCAAGTAATAATTTCCTGTACCGTTTATGATTGGTTTTAGATACAACAGGAAAAACTTACGACCATACTCTTCTACAAACTGCGTATCGCGCTCACCGTAAATATCATGAAAGTACTCCACAAACTTTTCAAGCACGCAATCCATGTTGAGTCTTCCGCCGGAGAGAAACCGGCTCCTGTCACGCTCACCCTGATGAAATACAGTGTTTTCAAGTGATTCCTCTGTAATGAATAGGTTCATCAAATACATTTCAAAAATTCGGTTTGATAAGACAATTTGCCCATCTTTTTCCCTGATAAAACTAAACATAATCCCCACATTAATAGATTTTTCAGCAGGACTATACGGCACTCGCTTTCCCTGATAAATAATCTCCTCCATCGTTTTCCGCATATCCTTATAAGTGTCAAGCTGCTTTACCAGACTGTCAAACAACGGAGTATTGGATTTCATCATCAGTTTTACTGCCTCTAAAACCCCCTCTGCGGTCCAGATATCCTTCCCACTCGCAAAGACTTCCTGTACAGGCAGTTTTTCGTCCATAAGCTTGCAGATTGCAGATACCAGATAGGGATATCCCGACGTATACTGGTATATTTCATTCGCGACTGCCTTCCGATCCATTCCAGTATCATGATCGGCTTCATATTCGTTCAGCATCGTCTCAATCTGGTCAACCGAAAAACTCATGTCAATATCAAAGTCAGCAGCAATATTCCATGGACTGTTATATTGGTGCTCCGAATCAGGACGTATCTTTCATTTCAGATTTTTGATATCATAAACACCTGCAAGAATCACCGAATGAAAAATCGGACGCCTCTCCCGTACCAGATAATATCCCCGAAGCTGTGCGAGAAAGTCGATAAATACCTGATTATTCGATGCACTGTCCACCTCGTCAATCATCAAAACGACAGGCTTCTTTGCCGTTTTGCACATCCTGCTCAGACAGCGGAACATTTTATCCAGTGTAATCCTTTCCATGTCTTTCAGGGCAGTCAGATTCTCAAACGCCTCCGCCTCAATCGTATTCTCTAATTCCTCATCCATAGAATACAAGTCCTCCATATATTCTATGAATGCGTTTACGTATGCCTGCTCATCTACAAAATTTGCAGTGCTCATTAATTGAAAATCCATGGCGATGACAGTATAGCAATCCCTCAAATATTCCTCCAGCGCCATAAGTGTAGTCGTCTTTCCATACTGCCGCCCCCTGTTGATGACAAAATATTTTCCCCGATCTACGTACAGTTCCTTCATCTGTGCAAGTCTGTCATCAAGCTGTACCATATAATGCTCATTCGGCTTGCAGCGCCCTTCTGTATTGAAAAAACGTGTCATATAGTTTCCCGGATATTTTTCCGAATCGGCAGCACAAAGGAAGGTGATACCGACAACTCATCAATTCCCCATCTCAATAAATGTTTTAGTCAGGGTCAGATCTGCGTCAAGCTCCCCGCAGATTCCTACCCAGCAGCCATGCTTATGCCCGTTGTCAATTGTCATCTGGATCATATGCAGCACTGCCGGGTGATGCGAATCGTAGATGTTGTCAAGCTTCATGTTCTGCCTGTCAATCGCCAATGTATACTGTGTCAGGTCATTTGTCCCGATACTGAAAAAGTCCACTTCCTCGGCAAGCTGGTCACTGATCATGACCGCTGCCGGCGTCTCGATCATGATCCCCTGTTCAACATCACCGTAAGGCACACCATGCTCGTCAAGCTCCCGCTTCACGGATTCCATGATCTCCTTGATCTGACGCACTTCATTGACAGATATCGCCAACTGTGCTCTGTCCCTCAATTCCAGCTTACTTAAGATCGTGCTCAGACTGTTTCGAACAGTTCCCTCAGAAAGACACAACTTTGCTGCGATTTCCTTGTTCGAAATCTCACTCCCAACAAGGGCAATGATCTTCCACTCCGTATTTTTTAGCTCTGCCGTCTGCTTCTCATCAATCTGGATCGCAATGTTGGACTGCGTCATCTTGAAAACGGCTTGAGAACCTTAGACGCGATGTACTCGTTGATCATTGCCGTGATGCACCTTATGTACCGCATCAATGAGCTCCTTTGTCGAAATCCCCTTTAACAGATATCCGCTTGCCGCATATTTCAGCGCATTAAATACATAATCATCGTCGAAAGTCGTCAAAATTATTATCTTGATATCAGGATAATTTTCCTTGATGATCTACGTACAGACAACGCCGTCCATCTCCGGCATACGGATATCCATCAAATAACATCTGGTTGGTTCTTTCGGATAGAACGTATCACTTCCAAAAGATAGACTTCACCACGATTACCGCCTGCGGTGAATGCTGCAAAGGCTGTATTGAGGCAGACGGATATGTCCCAGAATGGGCAGAATCCGGCAGATGCAAACTACATGCATGTGAAAAAATCATAATGTACAATTCTGTGATATATGCGATGCGTTTCCCTGCGAGCAGCTGACTTCCATTATACACTGGAATCCAAATATCGTGGAACATTTAAGTGTACTTGCAAAACAATATCAGGAGCAGCAGGATTAAAAGACTGTAAGACCAAAAATCCACACAGCATCAGCTCATACATAGAAAACGATACGCCAAGATGCTGTGTGGTAGCAGAAAGTCTGAAAGAAAATTCCTTCAATAGAATACTATGCGTGTGAACACAAAAATGGTGCAATTTTTTCTTCGATTTCCATATCGTCTGAATAATATCTCAGACAAAGCGGACCTGACAAATCCAATGCCATCACCCCAAGTATGGCTTTTGCATTGACAGTCCTTTTCCCTGAGCCTAAATCAAAGTCCGTATCAAACTGATCAATCATGTTCACAAACTGTCTCACCTGTTCCGCACTATTAAATTGAATATTTACCTGTTGCATAAAACCATTCCTTTCTTAATATTTGATTTTCACATTGAATCTCTTTGCATTATAACCGTAAAGCGACTATACGTTTCACATATTCCATTATAATACAATCAGATTGGTAAATTGTAAATAGTTACTTTTCATAATATTTCAACTAAAAATCAAATAATATTGGTGAAAGCGAGTTGGAAACAGG
>JAIEEY010000069.1 GCA_029067205.1 Lachnospiraceae bacterium | reverse complement strand
CTATTATACAGTTTTCCCAGATCATCGTATCGATTGTTTCGGTGTTTGCTTTGATCGTATCACAGGTATGGTGGGCCGCCTTGATTATCTTTTCCTTTTCTGTACCGATGTTTTGGCTTTCTATGAGAGCAGGAAAAAAGAATTATCAGGCAGAGCGTGACGCGGAAAAATTCAACAGGCGCACAGAATATCTGGGAGAAGTGCTGACTGGACGCGAGTACATCGATGAACGTACTTTGTTCGGGTATGGCGATGCGGTCAACCACATATGGCAGGAACAGTATGAGGCAGGGAGAAGACCGCAGATTAAGGTGACTGCCAAAAACTTTATGATTTCGAAGGGATCGAGCATGTTATTAGCGCTGATCTCCTTGTTGGTCGCATTGACATTGATTGGTCCTGTTGTAGCTGGCCAGATGACAGCAGGTATGTTCATGGGTATTGTCAGCGCTGTATTTGGTATGATTCAGAAGCTTGGTTTTCAGATGTCACGCTCCCTTGAAAATATTTCACGCGCTGGTGAATATATGAAAGACCTGAGTGAATTTGCTGCATTGAGTAAGACAGAGAATGCATTGACAAAGCCTGATGCTGTCCCTGTTCCAATTGATTCTTTGGAATTTTGCAATGTACGTTTCCGCTATCCTAACAGCAATAAATACATATTAGATGGATTATCTTTCCAATTGGAAGCAGGACGCCATTATGCTTTTGTCGGAAAAAACGGTGCCGGCAAGACGACCATCACCAAACTTCTGACCGGATTATACACAGAATATGAGGGTGAGATCCTCATAAATGGCAAAGAACTCCGCAGCTATCCAATCAGTACGATCAAGGCAATGTTTTCCATTGTGTATCAGGATTTTGCAAAATATTTCATTCAAATAAAGGATAACATAGCGCTCGGTGATGTGCATTCGACAGGTAAGGAAGCAGAAGCTGCCCACGTGGCGGGATTGAATGAAGCAATCGGCAAATTAGAGAATGGCCTCCATACTCCTCTGGGAAAAATATTAAAAGGTGGTCAGGATATCTCTGGTGGACAGTGGCAGCGTGTCGCCATTGCCAGGTCACTGGTCAGCCGCGCTCCAGTCAGAATACTTGATGAGCCGACATCTGCCCTTGATCCAATCAGCGAGAGTAATCTGTATCGTGATTTCGAAAACCTAATACAAGGAAAAACCACCATATTTGTCAGTCATCGTCTCGGCTCCACCAAGTTGGCAGATGAAATCCTGGTCATCGATGACGGAAAAATCACAGAACGCGGAACACACGAGTATCTTATGGAGAAAAATGGTCAATATGCAGAGATGTTTGAGGCGCAGAGGGAGTGGTATCAATGAGTACACAATCGATGAATACAAAAAGGACGAAGTATCATTTATTACAGGTTATCGCGAGAATTATTCCTATACAGATCAAGTCGGCTCCCTGGAAATGTCTGATCGAGAATTGTCTGGCAGTTATGAATGGTTTATCATTTGCCCTGTCCGTTGTGGCAGCACAGTATTTGTTTGACGCGATTGCCGATGCGGCAGTTGGTAAAACAGGTTACAGGGAATGTGTTATTCATCTGGTAATTCTTGCCGCGGTTACTTTTGGACAGCAGATGATCAATGGTATTCAAAACTTTCATGGTATCGGTGTCCTTTTGCCGAAATCAGCCGGTAGACTCACAGAACGTATTCACAAAAAAGTCATGTGTATCGATCCTGTCACATTTGAAGATACTGACTTTCTCGATGATCTGAACAAAGCCAAAGAAGGCGTCAGGGCAATCACGATGTTCTGTATGCTCGTGTTTGCATGTGTAAGCTTTTATGGAATCTATTTTATTGCCATTGGTACCTACCTCTTCCGCTTAAAGCCACTGCTGATCCTAATGCTGCTTCTGGCCTTTATCCCTGCAATGCTGGCGCAAACGGTTCATGTCAGGATATTTGCTCATTTGGAAGAAGAGAGCGCACCGCTGCGCCGTGAGTGCGATTATTACCAGAAAGCGATATGTGATCGCGAATATTTCAAGGAAACCCGTATTCTGGGCGCTTATCAGTTCTTTTATCAACTGTTTGATGATACAATGAAGGTACTGACCGGTAAGATCTGGAAGGCAGAATACAAGACTGCACTGCTGCAGATGATGTTGGATTGCACCACATTTGCAGGAATGGCAGCTTCTGCTTATATACTGTTTCATGCGACGATGTCTGGTGAGATCACCGTTGGTATGTTTGCGGCCGTATTTGCTGCCTTGACGCAGATTTTTGCCATTATGCAGGAAGTTGTCAGGCAGCATATGGGCAACATGAACAGAGACATTGGAAAAGTTTTCAACTTTATTCGTCTTCTCGATCTGCCGGAACGGGCTGACGAGGAAGGAGCATCTGATCTGGCAAAAGGCATTGCTGCAGAAAATGTCAGCTTCTGTTATCCTGGCAGAGAAACACCTTCCATAAAAAATGTATCTTTGAAGATCGCAGCTGGTGAGACAATTGCGATTGTCGGAGAAAACGGTGCAGGCAAGAGTACACTTGTACGTCTGATGACCGGAATTTATCGCCCGACGGAAGGGATTGTGTTGATCGGCGGCCTGGACACTGCCAGATATTCCTCTTCTTCTGTACTGAAAGAAATCTCTGACGTATTCCAAAAGTACCAGCGATACAAAATGTCATTGAAGGAGAATGTTGCTATAAGCGACTTTGCGATTGAAGCAGATTCAGATAAGATTCTGTCAGTATTGAATGACGCCGGATTTAAAAAAGACAATATCCAGTTAGAGGATATGCTCTCACCGGAATACGGAGGCATTGACATTTCCGGCGGACAGTGGCAGAGGGTTGCAATAGCGCGCGGATTGTACAGGGAAAACGGTTTTATCGTTTTAGACGAACCGACATCTGCAATCGATCCTATTGAAGAAATAAAGATCTATAAGCAGTTTGCCCGTTTGGCAGAGGGGAAAAGCGCATTGATCGTGACACACCGCATCGGTTCCGCGAAGCTGGCAGACCGCATTGTTGTGATGGATGCTGGCAGGATTGTCGATATAGGGACACATGAAGAATTGATCGCCCGCCCCGGGCAGTATGCAAAGATGTGGGAAGCGCAAGCACAGTGGTATGTAAGAGCTTAGGAACAATTAAATGGAGGATATGTATGAAAGATGATCTTATGCTGATTGGAGAAATTGCAGCCTTTTTCGGAGTTTCCAGAAAGGCAGTCCGCTTATATGAAAAGAAAGGTATCATTAAACCGGTCAAGGTAGATGCCGAGACCGGGTATCGTTACTACTCGGCAGAACAAGTACAGCAGCTCAATACACTGTTAGAGTTAAAAGCGTTAGGTTTTTCTCTCGATGAGATCAAAATGATCCTTGACGGGAAAACTGCGAAAGAGTCCTTGCTTGCAATGCTTGAAAAGAAGCATCAGGCATGGCAGGAAGCAATGAATTCCGCAAAATACAAGGCGGAATGTCTGAATAATATTATCAGCAATGTACAAAGTTCCCAGCCAGCAGAAAAGATTACAGAGATGACAGAGGAGGAACGGGCGTGGCTTCTGGTAAAAATGGTGTGCGTTGAAGATATCAGTGTCCGACAGGCTTTGAGTGAAGCATTGTGGGTGTAATACACCCACAATTTCTTCACACATTCAACGTATTTGTATCACCATAACACAAATTTTCAGCCAATGCAGCTACTATCTGTTATTCTGCAAATTTTTGTTTGACAGGTACGATTTTCATTGATATGATAGTGCTGGAGGTAATGTCTATGTCAGAAAATATTGAAAATTCGAAAGAGTATATGAAGGAGATTTTTAGTTATGTGACACTGGTGCTGGGGGCGATGATCGCTGCTTTTTCCATTGAAGAATTTCTGGTTCCATGTACGATCCTGGATGGAGGGGTCGTAGGTATCTCGATTATGATCAATAATCTTAGCAGGATTCCTCTGGGGGCACTGACTCTGGCGCTCAACTTTCCATTCCTGATCGTCGGTATGCGAAAGCTGGGAACCAAATTTATTGCCAAATCTGCGGTTGCCATGGTGACATTTTCAAGTTTTCTGGGAATATTTGCGCCGCTTACGGATATGACACGAGATTATCTGCTGGCCGTATGTTTCGGAGGCGTGTTTCTGGGAATAGGCGTGGGGCTCGTCATTCGCTCCGGCGGCTGTCTCGACGGAACGGAGACGGTGGCAATCTTTCTGAACCGGCGTTTTAATCTTCCAGTAGGACAGACGGTTCTTTTTATCAATATCGTAATCTATACGATCGCAGGTTTTCTGTTTGGATTTGACCGGGCCATGTACAGCCTGCTGACATATTTTATCACATCAAAAGTGATCGATTTTGTAGAGACAGGTGTGGAGCAGGCAAAAGCTGCCATGATAATCACGAATGAGGGACGCAGGATCGCGGATGAAATCTATAAGAAGATGGGACGCACCGTAACGATCTTAGAGGGTGAGGGCCTGATCAGCGGAAAAAAGGCAATTCTATACTGCGTACTGAACCGGCTTGAGATCTATGAACTGAAGCATCTGATCAAAGAGGTAGATGCGAGGGCTTTTATTACCATTAGTGATGTGTCAGAAATTATTGGAACTCATATTAAAAAGCGGGCGGATGAAGATATGTCCTAAAGCGGTCTGTATCTTCTCCGCTCTCTTTTTACTTCTGTTGGCATTTTCAGGTTCACAAACAGCTCATATTCTGAATCGTTATCCCTTCACACGCTTTTAGAACGACTGTCTGTTTTTTCGTTTCACCTGCAATCCCAAGCGTAATATCTTTCATTATGATATTTCTCAGCGCATGTCCTGGTTCATCAAAGCCGATCAACTCCATACAGTCCATATCATAATATGCACCGTCATGGTCAAGACATCTGCCTGTGATCCACACATTTTCAAACATACAGTCCTCAAACACCGGCGCCGTTTTGGCTCCGATTCCGTCATCGTTATATCCGACAGAATGGAACAGCACCCTCGCTGCCTTGCAATCCCTAACCTGCACGTTCCGCACATAGCCGCCGCGCTTCTTTGTCCCTTTGATCTCTATGCCACACAGGGAATCACCCATGTCACAGTCCCAGATCTTGATATCCTCCACGCCGCCGGACATCTCACTCCCAATCGTAATCCCATGCCCGAATGCACATTTGCAGTCAAACACTTTGATATTCGTTGTTGGTCTGCCGATCTCGTTTCCCTCCGGATTCTTTCCTGACTTGATCGCAACTGAATCGTCCCCTGTGTAAAAGACACATCCAAAAATTGCACAATTACTGGAAGAATCCGGGTCCCATCCGTCCCCGTTCCACACATCTTTCGAATAAAATGTACAATGGTCTGTCACGATTCCGTCAGAATAAATCATATGAACATTCCAACTCGCGCCGTCCTTCAAGGTCACTCCTGAGATACGCACATTCTTGCAGTTGCTGATGTTGATCAGCCTTGGACGCACCCGCCCTGGTATTGTGTCCAGCTTCTCACATTCCTTAATCTTATCCCCAGGAGCGGCAAGTTCATCTTTCAGAAGCTCCCTCTCCAGGCGAATCACTTTTTTTGCAAGATTTTTTCCACCACTGGCGATTGTTCCCTTTCCACGGATCAATATATTTTCACAGTTTGGTTCGCTCTTGTGATCCAGCTCACCCATATTGAGCAGGCTGCTGTAACACAACATCTCTGTCCCCTCAAAACGACTCCAGATGCGTGGCAGATAATCCTCGGGCTCATCTGTTCCCTGCAGCGTTGCCCCCTCCTCCAGATACAGCTCCATATCGCTGTGCAGTCTTAACGCGCCCGTTTTATAAGTTCCAGCCGGCAGATAGACGACCTCCCCGGCTGCACAGTCGTCAATCGCCCTCTGAATCGCCTGCGTATCCATCGCATTGCCATCCCCAACAGCCATATAGGGCGCTTTTGTCACATCCAGGCGCTTTCCCGCTGCATTGGTGCACAGATGATATCCTGAAGATTCTGCAAAGATTTCGCCATCTGCCACAACATTTACCTGCACATCATAAGAGGTACTGCTGTCCAGCCCTTCTATCAAAAAGTGCGTTTTATCGGATTCCCCTGCTATATTTCCATTGACTAAAATTTGATACTTGAAACTCTCCGGAAGATTCTTTGGTTTTTCAAAATACACGGTGATCGAATCGCTTGTCACCAGCCATTCCAGCTCTATCTTACTCATTTTTTCTCCTTGCCTTCGCTGCTAACACATATTTATTCATGTTGTGTTCACAAAACATGAATATGGGAAAAGTCCTCATCCCACTTCTCTTCCATCAGTCTGAAAAGCTCTAAATCATGTAGATGATTCTCCATATTCAATATCAACAAAACCCTTCTGTCTTCTTCTGGGTACAGAAATTCTCTCTGCCACTCGTAAAAATGTGGTCCGTCTCCGAGATTCCTGACATAGCTCATCAGTCCCTCCAAAACCCATGCAGTCTGTTTGACATCCACTAAACACTCATTTTCATAAAAATTATGCCACTTCCCATGTTCACGGACGCGCATCGCCTCATCCGCCGATAAATATTCTTTGCGCGCTTTTCCTGCAAGGTAAAAAGATTCCTGATAGCTTTTTTCAAGTGCTGCGATAACACTTCTGGCTGTCAGCATTGCTCCCCGATAGCAGCCATACAGGATCTTTACCTGCAAAAGAATTGTGTCTGCAAAAAGAACTTTCCCTGAACCTGTCAGATCCATCTGAACCCTTTCACATTGTTCCAAATATTTTGAATACCGTCCCACTGCTTCCTCACATAATTCTCCGTACCAAAGTGCCTGCCCGTTCAAGTCTTTTGCGTCTGTCGCCCACATTAGTTCCCCACAGCGTTGTGCAGCGTCGCGCATCAGTTGGGACACAAGCATACGGGCCACATGATTCGCAAACTGCTCCCCTGCATGCTCATCCTCATGTATGCCATATTGAACAGCGTAGTCCGCATACTGCGACAGACAATGCGCTACCTTCTCCCCATTCTGGACGCCATAGTACCTTGTGGCATATTCCTGGCAATGTGTGTTTGCATCTGTCCTTCCTTCCCGCCACATCTGCGCAATCAAATCCAGGAAATAGACATGCGGTTTAATATTGGAACAGTTAATCAGCCACAAATCCCTGCCGTTCCTCCGAAGTACTTCCTCTAATTCGTTTACTACAAATTCTGCGGAATTGGGAAACATCGTAATATGATTCGCTGCCTGCAGATCATAAAAAGAAACATGGTAATATATGCCGTTCTGCTCCGTATTTCCCTCCTGCGGGAGTGCCGGAACCCGCGGATTGTGGTTGTTCTGCCTTCTGGATACCATCTTTCCATATCCATTGTCTGCCCAGACCTTAATGATATCGTCTGGCAGCTTCAGGCAGTCTTTTTTATACAATTCCATGATCTCACCATACAGGTTTGTGCTGCATACAGCCTCCGGATTTTGTCCTTTCACCATATCGTACTGTATCCGAATCAGACTTCCCAAAAGCGCCCCCCTTGCCTCATCCGTTGCATACTGTGGATCGTTTGCCCAGAATGGGCAGTCTCCCTGTCCACGAAAGCCCAGATTCCATACTACTTTCATGTCCTTCTGCACTTCAAGGGCATCTCTCCAAAGTTTCTGAAATTTGTCCGGATACTCCGCATAGGAAGGATTCAGTTCCGGGTAGGCACGCGCAAACATTTCAGCACCTAAGGGCTCTGCATGATGATGAGCAATATACAAACCCATTTCAGAGGCTAATTTCCGATAACGCTCCGCATTGCGGTCTGTCCCTGGAATTACGGTATTCCCTCTGCAGCGCAGGAGCGTCTCAAATGCCATCTCCCACGGCTTGTCTTTCTGCCTGTCCACACTCCACGTATGCAGCAGTACCTCATCATTGATAAACCAGCCACGGTACTTTACCGCACATGGTTTTGACTGATAAATATATGTTTCCTTTATACGCACTTCCTCTTTTTTGTCTGGAACGGAATCCATCCAAAACCAAAAATCTGGAATTCCCAAAAAAGTACGGCTGATTTCATAGATTCCATAAACAAAACCAAGGTCATCCCCTGCGTGTATTTCAAGGTGGCCGCCCTTTACCTGCAGAAAAAACTGCTCCTGCTCCATTGGTTCATAAACAAGGCAGATATCGGTCCCATTTACCTCGTTTTTCTGAAATACCTGATTCATGTCCCGTCTCAGTACTGCCGCCGCCTGGCGGACTGTTTGGGATTTCTTTTCCATCCCAAGAATGTCTGTGTTATAATTGATCAAAATTTCCGTATTAATTCCCCATTCTTACCAAAGTCTGCAAATTTGGGCGTAAGCATAAATTTGCAGTGTGAAAAAATTAATTTTTCACACTAATATTTCTGATTCGCTTTAATCCAAATGAAATACCGTTTTCAAGTCAATGGAAACCGGGCTGTTATCCTGGTTAGTCTCCATAATGTCAGCCATGTAATCCCACCACTTGCGGTTGATGGCTGTGTCAGCCCCCTGCGCCCACTTCTCCTCATCCTCGATCTCAATATATCCGAACAGCGTCAACGTCTCCTTATCCAAAAAAATCGTATAGTTCCTTCCGCCATGCTCATGAATCATGTCCTTCATCTCAGGCCACAACAGGTTATGACGTCTTTCGTACTCTTCTTCCTGTCCCTCAAAAAGCTTCATTTTAAAACCTTTTACCATCATTTCATCTCTCCTTTTATTCTTGTTTTTTGAATCTATTTCCACCACAGTAAATTCAGACATGCAAAGCCTAAAATTATTCGATATGGATACCAGAAAAATCAATTTCAAAATCTTCATATATTCCGGCTTTTACTTTATCCAAAAACGAATATTCCTCAACTGTTTCCTGTTCAAAATTATATACCGTAATCCGCTGCTTCTTCGGATCAACAATCCAATACTCCCGAACTCCTACCGTGCCATACTTTAGCAGTTTTTTATTGTAATCCATGGAACGGCTTGATGGCGAGACGATCTCAATAATCCAGTCCGGCGCGCCTTTACAACCTTCATCTGTAAGCTTGTTTTTATCACAGATCACAGATATATCCGGCTCGAGATAAATGTTTTTATCAGCATTCAAAAACACTGCAAACGGTGATGGGTACACTTCGCAGTCTCCATCCTTGCTATGAATATAATTTCCTATTGTCCAGTCAAGAAAATGTACAAGCTTCTGATGAATCCTGTCAGGTGCTGCCATCATATATAATTCACCATCAATCAATTCTGCCCTCTGCCCATCTGGTAAATTGTAAATATCCTCAATTGTATAATGCATAAATTGTCTTGCGACATCCATTCAAACACACTCCCTTCCAGTATCGTATCCAACAAATTTATTCCGTATCATTATTTGTGACACGATACTAATATTATAAAACACATTTTTACATGCCACAAGCTGTTTTGCTATAGAATTGCTCGATATCAAGTAAAAGGACTTTTAAGATTCTATTTCAATTAGTCCTTAAAAGTCCTCCTCACTGTGTAAAATGCCCTATATTTTCTTAATCAATGTATCAAAAGCATCCAGCTTCACCTTCTCAACACCGTACTCTGTCTTAATATTACACTCCTGTGCTGTCTCTGCGTTGTTGATGACGATCAACGTCCTGCTCTCCGGATAAAAAGCACATTCCATCTGAGCGTTGTCCGTCAGATAAAGACCGTCAATCTCCTCGCCGCCCGCATCCAGGATCAGATTCAGCAGCATCTTGGTGTTGGCATTGTTCCAATTGAATTTAGACAGATAAATGCCCTGCCCCTTGCCAAACGGATTTCTGGTCAGCAGCGGATTGCCATTGTGTGCTGCAAGTACAGAAGCTCTTCCATCCGTCAGATGACACGTTACACCTTCCAGAATAGATGCACCCTTTGGTATCACCTTATCTGCGGCCGTCTCATCCACCTCAAAAGACCACTTTCCATGACACACTTTGTCGACGGTATCCTCGTCAACACCGAACACATGCGCCATTCTGAAATAGCTGTCATACCCTGACACCGCCGAGGGTTCTCCCACACCGATCAATGTGCCTCCCTCATACACCCATTTCGTCAGATTTTCAATCACAGCCTCGTCCTTCCACGCATCACCGCCGCTCCACGCACTTCCCGCCATACCTGCGTTGATCACAACATCCACATTTTCCAAAGCCCCATTCTTCACGTCCTCAAAGCTGATAAAGCTTACCTCCAGCGGAAGCCCGCTGAGTGCCTCGTTGATATGTATCAGATCATGCATATATGTCTCATGAAAATGACCGGACAGCGACCAGGAGCGCATACTGCCCCAGAAATGCAGTACTGCAGCCCTTGTCTTGCAGTTGTAAGGTTTTCCTGCATGATGAAGCTCCTTGATCGACCGGAACTCATCGGAAATCTTGGCAATATACTCCACAAAATCCGGGAAATCCTCAACCAGATGCAGATACCCGCCAAGCCCGATGCGGTCAATCGGACAGCGAAGCAGTGCACGTCTCACGCTATTCCAGTACTTCTTCGCATCCAGGGTAGGATTACCGCCCTTCATAAACGTAGGCGCTCCGCCAAGTCCCACCGGAAACAGGTATGGGTGCAGTCGAAGTTCATGCGTTTCAACATCGACACCAGAACAAAGCCTTGCCTCATATCCAGAGAACACACACTTAATCAGACCATCAAAGCCAAATTCCCTGAACGTCGGCTTGTATGGCTCGATGCCAACCCAGCTGTCATCATAGAATACATAAGCCTTTTTCCCATATTTGTGAACAATATCAATCAGCTGCTTACCAAAATCGATCACAAAACGGTTCACAAAATCAATCCAGTCCTTCTTTTTCCGATCACAAGGCATGTGCGTCACATGAAGCTTTCCCTGATTGACAAAATCCTCTGCCATCATACTGTACCCATACTTGGCTGCAAAATCATCCAGCATTTTGGGACTGACAGTAAAATCATAAGAAGCCCAGTCAGAATAAAGCTGTCTGTTGCGTTCACTGCTTCCCCAGATCCACACGAAATTATAGAACATGGAAGTAAAACGCACAACCGTCGTGTCCGGGTGTGTCTCACACCAGTTTGTCATCCAGTCAAGCATGTACGCCTGTGTCTCGGGATACACTGGGTCGATCTGCATTAAGTGTTCTTTATCCCAATTGTTCGTAGTATGATTATACATGGAAATCTCTTCCCAGATACGATATGCCAGAAAGCTCACTGTATAATTATGCCATGGAGCGATACCTTCCAATATGACAATCTGCTTCTCCTGATCATAACTCCACTTTGATGCATCAACCAGCGTATCTGTCGTCCTGTCATAAACCTGCCAAAATTTCATTGATTCCGCACTGTCATTGACCTTGAACTGTTCCGTAAAGAAATCTTCCATCAACGCGATCGAAAGGCACTCACTGTCCGCCGTCACCGGACACGTCATCAAAAAGGTCTGCTGCAGCTTATCCTGATTCTTCTTTGCCCATTCATTATGATCCCTGATGATGCAAATTGTTGAATAAATACCATAGCCCGCCTTTGTGATCTCGTCAGAGAGCACCGTTCCGTCACTGTCGCGAATCACGTCCGCACCCCATTTGTCCGCAAGCTGTAATGTCAATTTCTCATACCCCGCCTCGCCCGGCAGCGTAAAACTTCCTTTTTTCATTTATTATACCCCCTTGCGCGCCCTGGCACGCATACCAATCAATAGTTTGAAAGTGACCTTCCGTCAAACTTGCCTCCTTAATGAAGTAAACTGTTCCTACAAAGCCCCATCTTTCTGAAGTTCATCAGATACCAGAACTATGTCAAAGAATGCGAGTGCAAGTCCCTGTCCCCAGCCCTGAATCCAGTCACGGGAAATATTGCGGTAACCGTCCGCATCGTTCATTACTGCTGTTCCTCCTGATACATTCAGTACTCTGCCGTCCGAATTAACATTGGCAAGCATTCCCTTGATTGACTTGTTGATATATTTTGAGTGCAAAGGATTAGCCCTCGAAACCATCGCTGCCGCAATCCCCGCGGAAGCTGAAATCTCCTCATAAGAACTCTCGTCATCCAGGATCGTTCTCCACAGACCATCCTCTGTCTGAAGCAGCTTGATCGCGGCCAGCTGCTCATTTAAAGAGCCCGCCACATCCATATACTTCGGATAAAGATAACACTTTGGAAGAATATCTCCCACCTGTGACATGGTAAACGCAGCCCAGGCATTGGCACGTCCCCAGTAAAATCCAGACATGTGGTCTTTGTTAATATTGTTATAACCATGATAGTACAAACCTGTATCTGGATCCTGCAGATATTTGATATGCCAATAGTACTGATTCAGAGCATCTTCAATAATCTCCTCGTCCCCAAGCTCCACGCCAACTCTCAGCAGGAAGAATGCTGCCATGAAAAGAGTATCCGCCCAGCACTGCTCCGGAAAATCATTGTCCGCAGAAACCGTGTGCTGCAGGACATGATCGCCAAACCGCAGCGCATCCTTTCTGATATAATTGATCTTGCTCATCACGATATCCCAGTACTTCTGGTCGTCTGTCGCCTTATAAAGCGTGATCAGGCAGTGCCCCATGGCACATGCATTGACAGTCCATACTTTTGGCAGTCCCAAATCGATCAACTCATCCACTCTGTCTTTCAAAAGTTTCAGATATTCCTCATTACCTGTCTTTTCATAGGCATCGGCAATGCCAAAATACGCCACCCCGCACGGCCAGTCCCATGTCAGATCCATTTTCATCTTCCGTTTTACAATTTTGTCGATCACCTCCAGCATCTCCTGTTTGTCATACTCCAGTTTCAACATTGTAACCCTCCTTGTTTGTTATTTTATCATACTTTAACATATATAATCGTTTTCTGCACGAATTGTATGTCTATATTCATGAACAGTTATTACTGTTTACACCCCTGTCTGATTTTCATACAATTCTACACATTGTTGGTGTGAACAGCAACATTTTTGCACACAAATTGATAAAAAGCATCAATTTGGCGCACGATTCCCGCTACTTTTGCCGATGTCTGAACAGTAACGAACAGTTAATATGATGCAGACCGGTTGAGAACTTTCGGAAACTCTCTGTATATGCTATCTTTTCATCAGAACACTTCCGAGAATACTCACTTTACTTTATCTCTTTTGAACATTCGTTCATACTGATCATAGTGTCAATCGCTGAAATAGTATTTTGAAAACAGCCCCCAACAAAAGCTGGGGGCCACTATTCAATCTGATCAACCTGTAATAGTTTCAATCATTTAGACAAAAGTGTAGCTTTTACTGAAGCTTTGTAGACTGTCCTGCTTCGTAAGCTTCCTTTCTCTCCTCAACGATTTCCTGATATCCTGCATTTGCATACTTCTGAGCTAACTCATCATACAATGCATCAAACTCGTCCGGTTTACACATTGTCAGTTGGTCTCTGTACTCTGTGTAAAGCTCAAGCAGGGAAGCCTGATATTCTCCTACGGAATCCAGTACCACTGCGAAGTTGCAATCGCTGACTGCACGTCCCTTTTTCGCCAGTTCTACCTTTCTGTAATAGTTGTCGATCAACTCCTGTGTAACGTCATCTGGCAGATTCTTCGGTGAGCTTGCTGCGATGATTTCCTCGATCGTACCAGCATTTCTGGCTTCAATGGTCACGCACCAGTAATCCTTAGAGTTGTTGAAGCCCTGCTTGCAGTCGCCGTTGTAATCAGCCACTGGAACGGGAAGTCCATCATCACCCATATTGTAGTTCTCGCCCTCGATACCCCACTGCATCGTGAAGAGATTCTCCTCCTGCGTCATCCACTCCATATACATCCATGCTGCCTTGATCTCATCCTCAGATGCCTGTGATGAGAAACCGATCATCATACCAAATGGATTGTCCGCACGATATGCTGACACTGTACCGCCATCCGGATCATCAATTGCGGCCTGAAGCTGAACTCCAATATGCGCGTCAGGATTCTGCTCAAAGAGCGCTGTCAGGAAATCTACATCTGCGGAAATATATCCTGCAAACTGGAAAATCTGTCCGCTTACGAAAGATGCCTTCTCCGTCTCAAGATCCGTTACATAGTACTCAGGATTCAGGAAACCTAACTGATACTTCTCATTCTCTCTTCTGATATATTCCCTGTTTGCATCATCACCGAGCGCCGGAATCGCATAGTCGCCATAGCATGCCCAGTTCTCCTCATCAAGCGGGAAACTTCTGAATGCATAGTTTTGGTCAACACCCGCACCTGACACCATATGACCTCCGAGTGGATGCTCGCAGAGTCCCTCGTCAATCAGTTTCTGATACATCGCCTTCTGTTCTTCCCATGTCTCCGGATAAGCGTCATATCCGATCTGATCCATCCAGTCCTTGCGGTAGAACGTTACATATGTATAAGCTGTGTCATAGTAAGGTCTCTCAGCCAGTGCAAAATACGTATCTCCGTTCATCTCTGTATACCCAAGCTGATTCAGATCAACCATTCTCTGATAATATGTAGGCGCTATCTTTGCAAACTCATTCAGATCATAGGTTGTCAGATATCCGTCTGCCGCCCACTGTGCCTGCTTCGGATAGTCATACTCCATCAGGATAGTCGGAAGATCTTCCGCTGCTGCCAACAGTGAGTATGATGTAAGAACATCTGTACGGGTAATTGGTACAAACTCCACTGTAATGTTGTACTTGTTTCCAAAATTCTCCTGCACCCATTTCGTCCAGTAGTTGTCACTTACGTTGGGAACCCCCTCTGCTCCTCTGTCATATACCGGAATCTTAAGGGTAACGTTGTCTGCAAATGCCTCCCAGCTGTCAACTCCTGTCGCACCAGAAGTATCTGCCTGAGCTGTACCCGCATTATCTGTCGATGCTGTACTGCTGTTGTCTGTCGATGCTGCGTTGTCTGTTGATGCTGCGTTGTCTGTAGATGTACTAGTACCGTCATTCGAACCGCCACCGCAGCCTGTCAGTGTGCCCATTGCCATTACACCTGTTAATGCCAATGCCATTGCTCTCTTAAAAGCCTTCTTGTTCATAATGAATCCTCCTTGTTTTCCGAAGGAAAATGCGAACTGCCATCAGTGAGCAGAGGATTTTCCTCCTTTAAAAATTTATAGTATAACCCGCCTATCGGGAACACTATCATCTCATTAGCCTTTTACTGCACCAACCATCGTTCCCTTTACAAAATACTTCTGTACAAACGGATAGACACAGATAATTGGTATTGTCACAAACATGATACATGCCGCCTGTAATACCTCTGGCGTACTTGTCACTGCTGCACCTTCGGAAAGTGTTGCAGTCTGAGCATCGGAAGCCGATGATACAAGCTGTGACAACTTATATTGGATCATTTTCAAATTCTCAGAGCGGATATAGTACTTGTTGTCCGCGTAAGCATTCCAACGTCCTACTGCATAGAACAGGGAAAGCGTTGCCAGGATTGGCTTTGACAGCGGCAGCACGATCTTCCACAAGATTTGGAAATTGGTGGCGCCATCAAGGAAAGCGGATTCCTCCAGGCTGTCTGGTATCGATGACTGCAGGTTCGTCTTCATGATCAGCATATTGTAAGGCGAATAAATCAGCGGAAGGATCAGTACCCACATCGTATCAAGTACATGCAAATCCTTGAATAACAGGTAAGAAGGAATCAAACCTGCGCTGAAATACATCGGGAACATCAGGATAAAGGTGAAAAATGTCCTTCCCTTTAACCGCTTCTTGGAGAGCGGATACGCCGCACAGGTACACACAATCATGCCCAGTATCGTAAAAATCAGTGTAACGTAAATACTGTATATCATACTTGACACCATGCTTCCATCCTTGAAAATGGACACATACGCATCAAAGTTAATCCCTTTCGGAATAAAAGAAACCTGTTTTGCAATAACATAGGAGTTGCCTGATATCGACTTTGCCAACAGATGAATGAAAGGCAGTACACAGGTTGCACACAATAGCACCAGTATGACCATAATCACGACATCACTGACTCTGAACTTGTTGATCGCTCTGTTTCCGTCACTGTTTACCTCCGCACCGCGGACGACTTCTTCTTTTTTTGCCATGACACACCCCTCCTATAACAAGCCTTCTTCGCCAAGTTTCTTCGCGAACCAGTCAGATAACAATACCAGCGCCAGACCGACGACAGACTGGAACAGACCAACCGCGGTCGACATACTGAATTTATTTCCCTGAAGACCTTTTTCATATATGTAGATTGCCAGCTGATACTGGAAATCCTTTACCTGTGAGTTTCCGAACTGATCGAGTCGTTCAAAGTTACTTCCCATCACACGGCCAAGGTTCATGATCAACAGTGTCACGATGGTGCTCTTGATGCCTGGCAGCGTAATGTGCAGCATCCTCTGCCAGCGGTTTGCCCCGTCAATCATCGCAGCCTCATACAAGTCACCACTGATGCCTGTAATCGCGGCGAGATAGATGATCGTGCCCCAGCCCATTCCCTGCCAGACACCAATCAACAGATAGGTAACTGCCCAGTGCCACTTCTCCGTCAGAAATGGGATCCCCTCCTGAATCAGTCCTGCATTCATCAGAAAGATGTTGACAAGACCTGTCGAAGGACGAAACATAGTGTATGCCACGCTTCCGATGATTACCCATGACAGGAAATGCGGCAGATACAAGATCGTCTGCGTCACTTTCTTAAACTTCGGATAGCGGAGTTCATTCAGCATCAGCGCCAGAATGATCGGCATTGGGAATCCCACCACCAGATCCAGCAGATTGAATACAATCGAACTCTTGAGCGAGCGATGAAAATCCGCGTCCTTAAACACTTTGACGATCGTTTCCATGCCAACCCATTTACTGCCTGCATATCCCTTTGCGGGCTTATAATCCATAAAGATCATCCGCATGCCGGGATAGGACGCATAGTTAAAGAGAACCACCATCAAAATAGGAAACAACAACATCAGATAGAGCTGCCAGTCTCTCTTGAAGCTGTTTTTCCAGGTAGTATGCACGACAATCTCTTTATTATCGCTTTTTGTTTTACCCATATCAAAACCCCCATTCCTGTTCTGATTATCCAAAAACTGCCGCATATGAATCTTTGGCAATCTTGAGTGTTTCCGTGGTGTTTTGCCAGCCGAGCGATGCTTTCGTTATTTTGTATAATCAATCATTAGTTATGCTTCTATTTTCGTGCATTTTATCTTTTATTTCTAGCGAAAAGAAAATAAAAACTATGCAATTCCAACCATTTATGTTATAATCTCTATAAACACAGATTGACGAAATGCATAGTATTTAAGG
>JAIEEY010000068.1 GCA_029067205.1 Lachnospiraceae bacterium | reverse complement strand
AACCACAACAGCGCCACACCCAACCCCTATTTACCACAGTTGATATCACCATTTGCAAATCCCCTGCATTTCCGTTAGAAAGTCCAAGTACACCCTCGTCAACGATCGTGCTCATAAGTCTTGGCTGTATCAAATCCATCATGACCTCGCCCGCCATGAAAACCGGAGCCAAAACTGCAAAGATCCAATATTTTTTTAAGTACTTAATCACATTATCATCCCCACGCCTGTCCATGTTCGCCTGCTTCCGCGGGCGTTCAAATATAATGATCGATTTTAAATCTCACATTTAACCCATTATACCTCATATTTTCTAATATTTGCAAAGGATAATATTTTTCAAAGTTAGATGTAAAACTGTTTATCCCTATTACATCTTTATATAATGATATTTATACTTTCCTTTAAATTATGCTTTGAATACAGAATAACCACATCGCCCTCTTTTATAATGGTATCGCCATTAGGAATAATCACTCTGTTTTTCCGCCGGATCATCAGGATAATTGTCTGTCGGGAAATATCTATATCCCTAATTGCCTGCCCGTTCCATGGGTGCATCTGTTTGACAATAATTTCTTTCAATTTTATATTTATCTCATCCTGAAAAGCCTCTGCACCCAAAACTAATCTGTCACCATCCATTAAAATCACATCACCCTTTGGAATTACTACTTCTCCTTTTCTCAGAATAAGAGCAAGAATTAGTCCCTGCGGCAGCTTTAAATCTCTTACTGTTTTATTTTTCCAATAGGCTGTATTATTTACTGTTAGTGTGACGAACTTGATATTTGCTTCCTCCTCATAGATGCTTATCGTCTTTATCTTTGTGTACTGCTCCACAAATCCTGCACTGATAATACCGGTCGGTATTGCAACTACTCCGACTCCCAAAAATCCGATAATGATCGCCATGCATTTACCAAGAGTTGTTACAGGATAAATATCGCCGTACCCAACAGTCAGCAGTGTAGACACTGACCACCAGATACCTGAGAAAGCATTGTTAAATTTATCCGGCTGGATCTCATGTTCCGCGCTGTACATACATAGTGATGATGCCATCATTAAGATCAGTATAATAAATACAGAAGATAATATCTGATCTTTTTTATCATACAGGACAGTGGTAATCACATTAAATGAATCATATTTGGGGTTAATCCTGAACAAGTTAAAAATGCGGACAACTCTAAGCATCCGAAACGCAACAAAACCTGACAAAAAGAAGAATGGCAAAATAGTCAGCAGGTCGATCACGCCATCATAGGATAATAAAAATTTCAGAATGGCCTTACCTTTTTTCTTATCAGGATACAGATAATCTGCTGTCCAGATTCGTAAAAGATACTCCACACAGAAAATGAAGATTGTGACCACCTCTATCATATGTAAAACGGGATAATACATAGCCATCTCAGAAAATGTTTCCACAAATAAAATTGATATATTTATTGTTATAGTAACAGCAATGAAAATGTCAAATAATTTGCTCGCAAAATCATCCTTTTTTCCAATCTGTATGATCTCAAAAACCCGCTTTTTAATTTTCATAACATCCTCCTTCTCCTCCTGTTAGGTATCATACATGTCTATAATAATATTATAGCTGTCTATACGAAATAAAGAAAGCGTAATGTTCATGGAAATCAATTTTTACTTATTTGCAAATAAACAAGAAATATTTCGTTTTACAGATAAGGATCTGTAGAAAAATAACTATTGTTTGAGTGCACTTGTCAACAAGAACTGGACACAAATTTTAAAATTTTCTTCAGTCTTTTTGATTTTTGGACAATGGCGATGTAAATATATTGCATCCAAGCTGGAGGTGTTTTTCCTGTTTTCCGCATTTCTTCCCGAATTAATCTTTTTATAGTTCCTCCTTTCCCAGAAAGAATTCCTCCCCATGCCTTTAAGCAATCAAGGAAATCATCCTGTTTCTGAAATACGCCGTGGTATCCGTCGGCAAATACTCTTGTCTCATTCATTTTTCGTTCCACCTTTCTTTTTCTCTCCGTTTACGGAGGCATTTTTATCCAGCCGCTTATGCGGGCAAAGCCCTTATGAGCATTTCCGGCAACAAAAAAAGGAATGGCCCTTAAAGATTTCCATTCCATACTGCGTGTGGTAATCCACAAATCTGTCTTTGTCCCTGTCAGTTTTACACATCCTGCGGAAACAAAAAAGTGCCAAAATACTGTCATGCTTATACATGGTATCCTCTGACACTACTTACAATCTTAAACAGCGTATGCCCCTGCTCTCCCAAGAAGGAGCCAGAACCTGCCGGCTGGTACGCGGCCTGCGGATATATCGGGTATGTCCTGCCTGTCCCCGTTCCCCGTATACAGGTGTCGTATAAAAATCAATTATGGGTCTATCTTAGCACAATATCTTGTATCATGTCAACTTGAATATATCGTAACTGGTCTTTTGTTCTTTGACAACTGAAGAACATACATCATCATGTATATGGGTTCTGGTGGGCGGCTCCCTGCTTGCAGTCTGGTCTGCCATCCGTCCGGATTAAATTGCGCACAGCGCAGCCAGGCAACGCGGCCGGGGAGGGCGCAGGAAACGGTGATGAAATGTATGTGTAGATTTAGAATAGGACAACTATTAACAAGCATAGATTGTATAGAATATACAGATGGAGGAAATATGGATAATCAACAAACCAATCAATTATGCCAGACTGACATTCAGACAGTTGACATCCAAAATCTGGTTGACATCTGCGATGTCAAAATAGACACCAATATGAAAAAGATGGACAGAATACAAAATTTTATCAGGGATATTAAAAATCCTTATTGTTTCCGATGCAAAAATACTGTTGTTAAAGTTTCTTTTTGCAGCGAAGGCGGATCTTTCCAGGAACTGCTTCAGGATTATTTTAGTGCCCTGTCTCATTGCGAATAATCTGAAATCCTTGCTTTTGCGCCTTTTTTATATATGATATAAATGTGAGCTAAAACTCACATGTGAGAAGAAATTCTAAGGCATCAAAGTACCTGCCTAAGAATTTCCATATCTCACATAGGAAGCAATGTGCAGTTATATTTTTAGATTATTCTGAATTTGTTTTTGGAAAGGATGAATGATCATGGATGTAAATTACGAACTAAAAGAATGGATGGCGGCAGATTACACCCGCCTTTCAAAGGAGGATGGTGATAAAGAAGAAAGCGACAGCATTAATAACCAAAAGGCACTGATTCAGCACTATACCGAAAGCCACCCTGAATTATGCCTGGTAAGGCACTATTCCGATGACGGGTATACAGGGGTAAATTTTAACCGGCCTGGTTTTCAGAATATGCTTGAAGGTATCAATGAAGGACAAATCAACTGTATCATTGTAAAAGACCTGTCGCGATTCGGACGCAACTACATAGAAGTCGGACGTTATATAGAACGAATCTTCCCGACTCTTGGCATCCGGTTCATTGCAATCAATGATAATTATGACAGTCTTTACAACAACTCATCTTCCGACCAGCTCCTTCTGCCGTTCAAGAATTTAATCAATGATGCTTATAGCCGGGATATATCTGTAAAGGTGCGCTCCAATCTGGATGTAAAGCGCAGGCAGGGTGATTTTGTAAGCTCCTCTGTCCCCTATGGGTACAAGCGTTTGGAAACGGACAAAAATAAGCTTGCCATAGATGAGCCTGCAGCCAATATTGTCAGGCTCATTTTTGCAAAAAGAATTGAAGGGCAGAGCAACCAGCAGATTGCAGCTTTATTAAACCAGATGAAGGTGCCCACACCCATCCGGTACAAACAGGAAAGCGGCAGCCATGCCAAAACTGCTTTCCAGATCTACAGCACACCAAAGTGGTATGGTACTACAGTAAGGCGTATCCTTGAAAATGAAATATATACTGGTACGATGGTTCAGGGAAAAACCTATCGGCCCAATTACAAGATTCGGAAACCTGTTGCAAGACCGCAGAAAGACTGGTTCCGCAAGGAAGGCACTCACGAAGCTATTATCAGCCGAAAGGATTTTGATCTGGTTCACAACATACTGGATACAGATACGCACCAGTCCGCCGGACAGGAAACGATTTATCCCTTCTCGGGCATTGTATACTGCGGCAACTGCCATCAGAGTTGTAACCGCAAGCAGACGGTAAAGAAAAACAAAAGCTATTTCTATTATGGCTGCTATCTTTCCAACCATACTACCTGCTGCAAAGGATTCTGCATCAATGAATCCTATCTGGAACAGACTGTGTTAAACACGTTACGTCAATACATAAACGACCTGACTGATATGGAGCAGATGCTTTCCCATCTGGAAAACATTCCCAGACAGCAAGCCGAAGTGAGGACATTGACACAGGAAATCCAACATGCGGAGGTCTCTTTGCAAAAACACCAGCAGCTCCTTGCCTCCCTTTATGAGGATTACCATGAAGGCTTGCTAAACAAGGATGAATACCTGGACTTAAAGGAATCCTATCAGGAACAGGTAAATGAGCTGGCAGAGGCATTGGATAACATGACCACACAGCAGGATGGACTGACTGCCGCATTCATGGCAGATACAACCCATATAGATGAGTTCCGAAAATATATGGAATCTCCTGTCCTAAACCGCAAAATGCTGGTATCTATGGTAAAGAAGATATACATTTATCCCAAAAACCACATACACATTGTTTTTCGGTTCCCGGATGAGTTTGAAAAGCTGCTGCATTTCCTGCCAGACGCTGTTTCCGATAAGCTCTGAGCAAGGGAGGTGTAGACAGATGCCGCATAAAAGACCAGGCAGAATTGCTGATACAGCCGTCATGAACGCTTATGGTACTGCTCCTGAGATTTACCCTACCGGATTATACCTGCGCATATCCGGGGAGGAAGCTGCAAAGGGAGAAAAACTGAATAACCAAAGGGACTTGCTGTTAAGCTTTGTAAAAACGAAAACAGAATTAAAAATTGTTGATATTTACTCTGATAACGGAGAAACCGGGACGAATTTTGACCGTCCGGAATGGAACCGTTTGATGGAGGATGTAAAAAAGAAACGTATCTCATGTATTGTGGTAAAAGATTTGTCACGGTTTGGAAGAAACTATATAGAAACCGGAAATTACCTTGAAATGGTGTTTCCTGTCTTAAAGGTCCGCTTTATAGCTGTCAATGACAACTATGACTCAGAACAGTTGGAAAGCAGTGCCCTTCAGCCGTTAGACACCATGATCAAAGGCATCGTGAATGAAGCCTATGCAAAAGACATCTCCCGCAAGATTTTTACTGCAAAAGAAATCCAACGAAAAAACGGATTATATTACGGGAATGTTCCTCCTTATGGCTACTGCAAAGATCCGGCTGACCCACACCACCTGATTGTCAATCAGGAAACAGCACCTACAGTACGGCAGATTTTTCAATGGAAACTTGAAGGTATGGGAAATTTTCAAATTGCCCGGCTCTTGAATGAAAGCAATATTGCAGCACCGATGCGTTATCAGTTTCTGGCAGGCGCTGTAAAAGCTCCTCGTTACGAAAACAGCATCTGGCAGGGCGTTACCGTTAAAGTCATCCTAAACAACCGCACTTATACTGGGGATCTGGCAATGGGGAAAAAGAGGAAAAACCTCTCTAAAAACCTTACCAAAATCAAGAATATCCCCTATGAGGACTGGATAATAACGGAAAATACCCATGAAGCCATCATAAGCCGTGAATTATTCTTTGAGGTTCAGCGTATTTGTACGCAGGAGCTGGAAAAAAACAGGGCAAACCGTTACTGTCATTCAGATATTGATTCGCCGGACGATATTTTTGCCGGATTGGTTTACAGCGGGAACACAGGACTCAAGATGTACCGGACACGAAACTATTATGAAAAACATGGCATGAAATATCGTTATACCACTATTTCACAAAGGGATGCGGACTACTCAAAATGTTCAATCATCAGCATCAAAGAGGAACAGATACAGGAAACCCTGGTCTGCCTTCTGAAAAAGCAGATGGAATTGGCATTGGAACTGAATGATTACCGTGCAACGATACAGGAACATAAGGCATTTCTTAGCAGAAAGGAGGCTTTGAAAGAACAAATTAAAGAACTTGCCGCAAGGCACAAAGAACTTACCTCTTTGCAGTCAGATTTATACCTGCATTATTCGGAAGGGTTACTTTCTCGCGAAAAATATCTTGCGCAAAAGGAAGAATACCGACTGGAAAGACTTTCATCAGAAAGCCGCATTGCAGAACTGAAATCTACCCTTGAACGCTTGAAAGTACGCTTTTCCCCACATAACCCACACATCCGGCTTCTATTGGAATTCTATGAAGGCGATTTCTTGTCAAAGGATCTTTTGCATAGATTAGTTGACAAAATTTATGTTTATGATTCCAAAACACTTGAAGTTGTTTTCAAATATCGGGATGAAATAGAACCTATACTCAAGTTCCGGGAAAGTGGGGTGTTGCAATGAAAAGCAATTATTCTTCCGAAAATTTAATGGGAGACAAAATCCTTGCCTGCTATCTGAGGGTATCTGATGAAGATTTTGACTTGAAGCATAATGTCCTGAAGGATGAAAGCACCAGCATCAGCGCACAACGGCGGCTGATACACAGCTATATTGAAACAAAGCCTGAACTGAGGCAGATGAACATAAGGGAGTTTCTGGATGACGGTTATTCCGGTACTAATTTTGAACGACCTGCAATTCAGGAAATCTTTCAACTGGTGTCCGAGGGCAGGATAGGCGCTATTATCGTAAAAGACATGTCACGGTTTGGACGGAACTATATCGAAACTGGCTGTTATATTGAGCAGGTTTTTCCTTTAATAGGAATACGCTTCATAGCCATCAATGATTCCTTTGACAGCTCAGAGTATATTGGTAATACACCCGGACTTGAAATGGCGTTCAAAAATGTAATTTATGACTATTACAGCAAGGATTTGTCATCCAAAGTAAAGAGCATCAAGAAGATACAGCAGAAACGCGGAGACTTTGTAGCAGCAAAACCGCCATATGGATACATTATTTCCCCTGCTGACCGACACAAGCTGGAGGTTGATCCTGAATCCGCAGAAGTTGTAAAAGACATATTTCGTCTGACGCTTTCCGGATGGAAGCCGGTTAAAATTGCACAATGGTTAAATGAACTTCTTATTCCTACCCCTGCACAGAGATTGCATAAACTTTATGGCTTTCAATGCGGCGGCTTCACAGAAGACCAACTGATGACCCAACTTTGGAAACCTGGACAGGTTACAAAAATCCTTCAGGATGAAACCATGACGGGAGCGACCGTCAACAACCGCGTTCAGGTAAAAGGCGTAGGCAGTAGAAAGTTCAAGCGGCAGAAAACGGAAGACCATGTAGTTGTCAGGGATACCCATGAAGCTATTATTGACAGGGAAACATTCCTTCAGGCAGCTGATATTATCCGCAATCGCAAGACTGTACGCACTGACAACCGGCAAAAGAATGAAAATCTGTTTTACCAGAAAATTTACTGCGGTCATTGTGGATGCAGGCTGAAGCATGAAGTACATAAACGCCGTTCCCGTATTGATGCGATTTATTATTGTCCCCATGCAAGACCTTCAGGCGGCGGTACTTGCAGCTTACATTCCATAAAAGACGAATTTCTAAAGGAACAGGTGCTGCGTCCGCTACAGGTTCAGGTTCAGCTTATTTTGGACAAACAGATGCCTCTCCCAAAGTCTGACAAAGAAAAGTTTCAGAGCAGACTGCGGGTAATTTCACGGCTGCTGGAACAAAATAAGGGGAAAGTTCCACGCCTCTACGAGGAATACAGAACAGGGAACATAAGCCGGGAACAATTTGTCAAACAAAAAGATGCTATATCATCTGCAAACAATGAGCTTGACTCAGAAAGGAGTGAAATAGAAGAAAAATTATACACTATAGAATCCGCAGTTTTGTCCGCAAAACAGAAAAAAACTGAGTCAGAGTCGCTTCTGGAAATAACCAGACTAAAAACCCTAACTCAGAATGCTGTTGATCTATTTGTAAGTAAAGTCGTTGTAAATTCCAAGGAATCTGAAGATTCCTTTGGTTCCATTGAAATAACTTGGAAATCAAAGGATATATTTGAAGAAATGTACAATAGGAATGCCTAAAAATCCGCATTCCTATGGAAAAATGAAATGATAAATGTGAAAAGAAATTCTAAGCCTGCAAAATACGCAGTCTAAGAATTTCTATGTTTCACATAAAAGATTGTAACTATAAACTGGTTTGTCTGTCTGAAACACAATACTCGACGATCACGATCGGAACAGACGTCTTTTTGAGCAGATAGTAGCTGCTATTATCTTTCGCTACGCGCTCCTTCTTGGGTTTCAGCGTCTTGATAAGCTGCGTCTGCAGGATATCCGCCGCGTCTTTACTCTTTACGGAATCCTTGTAGTAGAACACCTGGACGCCGCTGACAGAGGAATCCGGATAGCTGTTCTGATGAATGCTGACCGCAAGCGCCGGCTTTGCCTCTTCGATGATGGCAAGACGTTTTTTCATATCGACTACTTTCTTGTTGGAATCCGTTTCCTTGTACAATCCGTTGTCGTCTGTCCTGGTCATGACGACATTGATGCCGTTTTCCCTGAGATTGCGCGCGAGCTTTAGCGCGATTGCGAGGTTGATATCCTTTTCCAGTGCATTGTTGATGCCGATCTTGCCCGGATCGATCCCACCATGTCCGGCATCCACTACGATTGTGATTTCACTGCCATCTTTCTGAAATGCCTTTCTTGTATTCTCCTCTATCGTACTCACAAACTGTGCGGACTCCCTCGCCACCATCACCATTGCCAACACCAGCAAAAGTGTCAGGATTTTTGTTGCTTTCTTACTGCGTTCTGCGTTCATTCCACATACCCATATTCCCCATCTCGTTGCTATATTTTATGAAACAGCGCTGCGCTTCATGCTAAGGAGCAGCAGAAAAAAATTGACAAAATATGCAAAAATATATATGATTATATTATATTTTTCAGTACTATAAATGAGCAAATCTGAGAATTGCACAAAAGAAATTGGTTTGAACCAATCAACAAATGGAATACGATGACTTTATGCAAATTTTCAGTGCATACTACGTGCATATTTCGTGCTTTTTCCGACATGCAAAATTAAGAATTGGTAAATATTTTAAATTTGCTCATTTATAGTTCAGTACTTAAATCATTAAAAAGAGAGGGGGATTTTATGGATTTAACAGTATTAAAAAATGAAGAAAAGCAGATGAATATGATCATGTTTGTGTTTATGGTCATTATACCAATTGTAGCAGTGACATATGTACTCTTGTTCAACGGCGGAGGGGTAAGGGATGCAATTGCACTGGTCATGACGGTCTGCAGTGTCCTTGTCAGGCTACTTGAAAAACCGCTCGGCAAATATGCCAAATATTTGTATATCTCTATTCTGCCCGTTGTGGGTGCCGTAACAATTGTAGCTGGTACCCCTGCCTGTTTTGGAGCTATGGTAGAAGCCTATTTTCTGGTACTTTTTTTAGCGGTGCCTTATTATGATTTATCTGTTGTAAAAGTATGTACAGCTGCTACTATAATCACAAACATCGCTGCAATGATAGTATTTCCGAAAGCATATTTTGCCATGTATACGCTTTCGATCTGGATATTTATCTGGATGGTGTATATCCTTGCAGTCCTTGTCACTGTGTTTATCGTGATAAGGGCACGCCAGCTTTTTTCCACAGTGGAGAAAAAAGAGACAGAGGTCGAAAGTCTGCTCCAAAATGTCAGAAGTGCATTTGACGGACTGCAGCAATCCTCCACAAGAATCAACGATGCCCTACATGATTTTGGCAAAAGTACAACAGGCATCGCTGCTTCAACTGAGGAAATATCCAACAGTGCAGACCTGCAGATCGATCAGGTAAGAGGAAGCCTGGAAATCTTTAACGACTTAAATGACAAAATCGTAAGCTCTGAGGACAGGGTTACTCAGACCATGGAAAACATAAAACAATTAAAAGATCAGAACAATGATGGAATCAAAGCAATCGAACAACTCTCCAGGAAATTTGATGAAAACATAAAGTCCACCAAAATAGCATCAGAGGGTGTCGCATTGCTGGCACAGAAATCCAGCTCCATCGGTGAGATTATTGAGAGTATCAGCCAGATTGCAAAACAGACAAATCTCCTTGCCTTAAATGCGGCAATCGAGGCAGCCAGAGCAGGAGAGGCTGGAAAAGGATTTGCCGTTGTAGCAGATGAGATCAATTCCCTGTCAGCAGAATCATCATCGGCAACCCAAAAAATCGATACAATCCTGAAAGATGTCATCTCAAGTGTGACAGAAATTAATAAAGTCATCGATAACAACAATGTCATTGCAATGGAATCCAACGAGAAACTCAATGACACTGTCAAAATTTTCGAGAGCATGCTTAACTCCTCAGAGGAGGTTATCTCTGTTACAAACCTGTTAAAAGAAGAGTTAGAAAATATCGTTTCCATCAAAGACCGTCTGCTGCAGGCAATGCAGAGCGTGGAGGACATTTCCCAGCAGTCCGTCCAGAATACCGCAGATATCAGCGCCACTACTGAGGAACAGGCTGCTGTCGTGGAGAATATTCTTAAACTGATGGACGATGTACAGGATGGCATCAATAAGCTTTCAACAGTACTTAACAGCAATTAGACAGACAAGTAACAGTTCAGCCTAGGAATTTGCACTACACTTCAAATTCCGTAAGAAAGCGTAGTGGTTGAGATGCATCAGGCCACCACGAAGTGGTTTTGCATGGCTTGATGCTTGTAACAGGAAGCCAAAGGCTGAACTGTTGTTACAGTTCACACCCATGCCAGCTGTATGCGTGATTTAGGCATTGATGGTGTGAACTGCAACAAATTTTGCACACAAAATGCTAAAGAGCAAGCATTTTGGTGCATGATTTCCACTACTTTGATGGATGAGTGAACAGTAACGAACTGTTACATAGACAAGAATATAATCATTGGGAACCGTTGCGATTATAAAGCAAATATGGTAAAAGCATGTCGAATAATCATAGAATAGAGGGTCGGGAAAATGTACGAAATTGTGGAAGCAGTAGTCGGCATCGCATTTGTTGTAATAGCTGGCATTACTATTTATCAAGCGATACAGAAAAAAATGATTCTATCAGCGGCATCACCAGCCGCTGATTTTATTTTCTTAATATTCTTCCGGCAATGCAATTCATAACAAACATCACAATATCCGCCGCTACAATCGTCGAACCAATTGGCGTCGAAAAAAGAATCGACAGTACAATTCCCACAAGTGCGCAGAGCACAGATATAACAGCAGCATAAACCACCACTCCCCTGAAATTTTGTATCACACGCATCGCGGAAAGCGCCGGGAAAATTACAAGCGCCGAGATTAGAAGCGATCCTACCAGATTCATCGCAAGAACAATGATCACTGCAGTGATAACCGCAATCAAATTATTATATGCGCTGGCTCTTAATCCCGTCGCCCTTGCAAAATTCTCATCGAACGTGACTGCAAAAATACGATTGTATAAAAATATAAAAACAGCCACCACAACCACTGACATAATCACACACAGCCATACCTCCGCTTTCGTGAGTGTCAAAATCGATGTCGAACCAAACAGTGTACTGCACACATCCCCTGATATATTTGCCGATGTGGAAAACAGATTCATCACAAGATAGCCGACAGCAAGTGAACCAACAGAGAGCATGGCAATCGCCGCGTCACCATGTATCTTCGGGTTCTGCCCTGTCCGGAGTATCAATATCGCCGCAAGAACTGTTACAGGCATTACCACAACCGATGTATTGCTAAGGTCAAAAAGCGTTGCAACCGCCAGCGCTCCAAATGCCACATGGGACAATCCATCACCGATATAGGAAAAACGCTTCAATACCAGTGTCACCCCAAGCAGCGACGAGCAGAGTGCGGTCAGCGTCCCCACAATCAGTGCATACCGCACAAAAGGATAAGATAAATAAAATTGTAATGTCTGCAACATGTTTAACACCTCCACTACTGCTCTCCCGCCATTTCAAGCGCTTTCCAGAAATCACTTCTGATATATTCCCTTGTCGTTCCGATAAACGACCGCTCCTTTTCCACATGGAGAATATGGCTTGCGTACTTCACCGCGGCGTGTATATCGTGGGATACCATAATGATCGTCAGCCCATCCTGGTTCAACTCCCTGATCAGCTGGTAGAATTCCACTGTCACCTTGGGATCTAATCCTGTCACTGGTTCATCAAGCACTAAAAGCTTTGACGATGCACACAAAGCCCTCGCAAGAAGCACACGCTGCTGCTGTCCTCCCGAGAGATTGCGGTAACACTCCTTTTTCAGATCCCAGATATCCATGCGCTTCATATTTTCCTCTGCAATCTGCTTCTGTTCTCTATGAAAAAATGGTCTTCTCCCACACTTAGGCAGCGTCCCCGACAACACAATTTCCCACACAGATGCCGGAAAATCCTTCTGGACAAATGTCTGCTGCGGCAGATAGCCAATTTCATGCGCTTCCAGCCCGTCGCCATATCGAATGGCTCCACCCATCAGCGGCGTGAGTCCCAGCAGCGTCTTCATCAGCGTGCTCTTCCCTGCACCGTTTTCCCCTACGATGCACAGATAGTCTCCTTTTTCAACCGGGAAGCTGATGTGCTCCGCCACAGGCGTTCCCTCGTATCCCAATATGAGATCTTTACATATAATATAGGACATTCTTCCAACCTCCTATCGCAAATCCTTTGTTTGGCACAAATCTCCCACAAACTGTGACGCACATCTGGCAGAAAGCATTTTCAAACACGCCTAATACTGCAACGCCTGTCGCAGCACCTTCAGATTTGCCTCCATCACATTCAGATAACTGCGCCCTGCCCTGATATCCCTCTGCGATACAGACTGCATTGAGTCCAGGACAAGAATCTGCTGATTCCCCCTCTTTGTGTTCTCAATGACAACCTGCGCCAGCCTGTCATCGGAACCATCGATCACAATGACCGCGCCAAGCCCCAGTTCATCCAGCTTATTCACCAGAAATGCCACGGTTCCAAAGCTTGCCTCCGTCTCTGCACTGCATCCGTTAAAAGCCGCACAGTAATCTAGTCCATAGTCCTCCACAAAATACCGGAACGGAAATCTGTCTGCAAAGAGCAGTGTATTGCCGCTGCTTTTCCTGACTGCTTCCGCATACTGTATGTCAAGTGCGTTCAGCGCAGCAATATATCTGTCACCGTTCTTTCTGTATAAACCTGCATTCGCGCTGTCCATATCCGCAAGCACTGTCGCAATATCCTCCACGATGAGCTCCGCATTTCTGATTGAAAGCCAGACATGTTCGTCATATTCGCTTTCCCCATGCTCTTTGTGGTCATGCCCACCATGTCCACTGACTGCTTCTACATGCTCTTCCTCGACAAGTCTTTCGCTGACTACTTCCATCATATTGATAACATGCATGTCAGGATTGACCGCCTCCTTTAAGGCGTCACCAACCCATCCATCAGAATCGCCGCCCACATAGATAAACAGGTCACATTCTGAAACCCTCGCGATGTCCGATACCGACGGCTGGAAATTGTGCAGGTCTCCGCCCTTGTCCATGAGCAATGTTACTGATATATTTTCCTCATTGCCCCTAATCAGGTTTTTGACCCAATCATACTGTGGAAATGTCGTGCAGACAATGTGCAAACGGTGATCGTCCACCCAGATCGAACCGCTTTGGGCACAGCCGGTCAACAGACATACACATAATGCGGCAAGCATAGTGAATACGGATATTTTTTTTATATGAAATCCATGAAAAAAATCATGCTTCTTCAATCTATCATACCTTTCCTAAACCATATCGGTCAATCAATCCCTGCCGTTCATAAACTGCATTGCCTTCATCTTTGAAAGCACCAGTGGCTTATTTTTGCAAAATTGCAACTCATTTGCATTTTTCAATTATATACATCTGCCATTACAATGTCAAGATAAATTTATCTCACTTCCCTACTTGCCGCACTGGGCATCCGTCAGCTCCAGCTGGTATACTTCCTTTGGATGTCCGTGTGCATAAAAAGAGCCCGCAACTGCTTTTTCCTACAGTCACAGGCTCCCGTCCACTTCTCTTTTACTGAAATGCTGTTATGCCAGTCTCCGAATGCTCTCACTATGTTCTGATACCACTTTTTTCAACAGCTCTGTGTCTGCAAATGTCGCTTCCATCCGATCCGTATAGTCTTTATAACGATTAAATGTATCTGTGTAACAGGACTCAATCGTATTTAACCGCGGCATGACCTTATTCTCCAACAATTCGACTTCTATGCGCTGCATCCGATTCTCCATTTGCTCCATATGCGTTTCCAGACTCTGAATCTGATTCTGTATACCCTGTATCTGAATTTCCAGATGATCCGTTCGATTCTCCAAGAAATCCATTCGATTCTCCAAAGCATCCATTCGATTCTCCAAAGCATTCATATGTTCTTCTAAGTTATCCATACGTTTTTCCAGACGATATATCTGTTTTTTCATGTTCTGTATTTGAATTTCCAGATCATCCATACGAGCTTCTAGACCATTCATACGAGCTTCCAGACTATCCATACGGTTTTCTATCCGCTCCATACGATTTTCCATACTGTCCATCCGGACTTCAATCCGCTCCAACCGGTTCTCAATTGGTTTTAATTTGGCATCTAATTTCACATCCAGTATTTGTGAAAATGCCAATAAATCTTCATTGGTTAATGTCATCCACCCACACCCTTTCCCCAAATATAATCGTAATCCTCTCAACTCACTGCGCCATGTACTCTGCAATCACATCCCACACTGCAGGAACTTCCAGCCCTAGCTTCCAGCTCGCGACACCCTTAATGCCCTGGCTCTGCATAACCTGGAGCTTCACTGCGATAGAATCCACATCCTCCAGCCAGCACTGATACAAAGTGTCATTCACCCGATACTCCGCGTAGTTCTGACAGCATTCGTCCACCCAAGTCGGTGTCACGCCTGTGTTTGCAACCCAGTTCGTCTCAGAAGCCATTGTGAGTGTCGATGCCTTCAAACCATCTGGACCCGACTCCCACACTCTTGTATAAAATGGAATCGCGTTGATAATCTTCTCCGCCGGCACAACATCCATCGTATTGACGATACCGTCTTCCACAAAACTAATCGACGCATTCGAGCCCGCTGCTCCGCCGCCGACATAGTGCTCATCGTAACCCATGATAATAATATAATCTGCCACGATTCCCTGCTCCCTGCGGTTGTAATGCGCTGTATAATCCGATGGAACATAGTTGTCCACCGAGAGGACAACCCCGCGCTTTCTGGTCTCAATCGAGAGCTCTCTTATGAATTGCACAAAATGGATACCAGAATCGCTTCTCACCTTCTCAAAGTCAATATTAATACCATCAAGCCCATAGCTGTCAACCTGCGCCATAAGCCCATTGATCAAATACCTGCGGTTTTCAGACGCTGACAGCAGCTCCACAAAATCAATCTCTACACCATACAGATCAGCACTGTCCACATCGGTCACCAACGCCCACACATCAATTCCAAGCTCATGCGCCTTCGCCACATAGGATGCATTGGCAAGGCTTGTGAAATCACCGCTGCTGTTCGTCAGCCGAAACCACGTCGGCGCCACGACATTGACCGTCTTCGTCGGTGCAAGCGCATTGGCAAGGTAATTCCCGCCCACTTCCTCAAATACCTGATGGAACGTGAGATTGATCTTTCCCTCCTTAGTGACATTGTTGTATACAAACTCCTGAAAACCCGTTTCACACAAACGTTCTTTCTGTGTTTTATTTTTCAGAAATTTATTCTGCACATAACCGATATAAGAATCCTTTGTCTTAACCTTAGACCAGTTCTCCAGTTCCTCAAGCACGGTCACCACATCGCCTGCTGCAAGCTCCACCAATATATCACTCTTGATACCACCCTGATAACGTACTGCTGTCTTTCTGGAAAGTTCTGCTGTTGTATAGCTGTCCCACTGTGTATAGACCTGCATATGCAGAGGCGCGTCAAACACCTGATACTCAAAATTAGCGTACCGCTTCACATAATCCGCCGCAATATACAGCGTGTCCCCCTCATAAAAAGCCGCCTTATAACCAAGCTCCTGCCCTTCGTTGGACACATACATCACATGGCTGTCTTCTCCAATATTAATCTGTATCACATCGGTATCAGTCGTAAACAGCAATATCTGTTCCAGACCATTTACATAAAAACGTTTTGTAAAATATGTCTCAACAGTGGAGAGCGCAAAGTAGACTATATTGTCCTTGAGCTTCGCTTTCTCATCGACGATCGTGTCCTGAACCACCATTGCCACCTCGTCCGCCTGCGTGATGTTAAAATATTCATTTAAATCTGCCTTATTCTTTGAATAAGAATATCGTTTTACGATCTGGCTTCCAAGTGCCACTGCTATCACAACCAAAATGAGAACAATCGGCACGAGCACCGTAACTATTCGTTTTTTCATACGGATACCTCCCAATCGTTCTCATTATAGCAAAAGTTTGATATGAAGTACACAAAAATCTTTGCATAATCGCATATTTTATTTACGGTACTTCTCTTTTTCATCTTTTTGATGATGTTTGTTCGATCTGTTTTTGAATTTTTTGAACAGGAAGCACTTTTCAAATATTTACCTGAAAAAAGTCCCTATCATTTTTCGTCTGCATATGATAAAATATAGATGTCTTGTTAGCGCTGCCATTTTTGCCCAAATGGTATGTGCTGGAACAATCTGTCGGATTATGCATAGAGGGGTTCTTTCATAAATTTTCCACAGATATTGTCATCAAAATATTACCAGATGCGGACCAAAGACCAAAAGTTTAAAATCGTGATATATAAGTAAACTTTTAAAGCTGCCGGAACAGATACTTGTTCATTACTGGATATGTAAACACAAAAGCTTCCATTACTTGAATTATTCTAAGTAAGACTTGGAAAAATATTTTTGACCAATCAGCACAAGCTAATAAGACAATGAGAAAAATTTTTAACTGAGCCTCCTTCCCGTATAAAATTTGTTCTCGACATACTTTATACAAGCATTATTAACACATTCCGAAAAATTATGCAAATCGAAATGTAAAAATTCGCCCGAAATGTAAAAAATAATACAACTTTTTTAGAAAAACATCTGTTATTTTGACAATTCAGACGATATATAGACTAAAATATGTACTGTGCTAATTTACCGTTTTATGGCATTAAAATAAATTTTTTAAAAAGTGTGGTCCTGTCCTATTGACTAAAACATCTCTACATTATAATAT
>JAIEEY010000067.1 GCA_029067205.1 Lachnospiraceae bacterium | reverse complement strand
GCGACCAGCGAGATCTTCTCGTAAGGAGTCGTCGGGAGCGTCTGTTGTGTATAAGAGACAGATTGATAACTTAGTAAAGGAAGCTGGGTTTGCCAGTATCGGCTTCGTGGACAAGAATGGGAATCCGAGTATAAGAAGAGTATTTAGCACTTGGCACAAAGGTTTGGGCAGCCATTTGATTTCAACAAATACATCTTCTCAGCATGTTCAGGCATTACTGAAAAATAATAGTGCCTGTCTATATTTTGATAATTGCCAGACCTTTCAGGGCGTGTGCTTTACAGGAAAAGCTACGGTACACTTTGATCACGAACATAAAGCTATGTTATGGAATGAAGGCGATGAGCAATATTATCCGAATGGAGTGGATGACGAAGATTACTGTATTATTGAATTTCAGGCCGATTATGGCCGCTATTACAGATATGACGGTATTGGAGATATCTCTACGGATGAGCTGGCGGAATATGATAAAGAGGCTGAATATGTAAATTACGCTAAAAGATAAGGGTGTTATGAAGGGAGAAAGTATATGAATAAAAGAAAATCCGTAGGCACTGATCATTCTATGTGCGTTCAGCCAACATTCCTGATCGGTACTTACGACGAGAATGGTAATCCGGATTTTGCCCCAATCACATGGATCAGTGTCACCCATAATGGCGAACGATATGTACTGGTGGTCAGCATGTTTGGCACAAAGAAAACAAAGATGAACGTAAAGAAAACGATGCGCCTTTCAGCAAATTTGGTCAGCACGGACATGCTGCCGCTGGTGGATTACTTTGGCAGCGTTTCTGGTCACAAAGGCTTAAAATCAGAGATGGACTATGATGTCAGTGAGGGTGAGATCGTGAAAGTACCCACCCTTGATGCCAGCAGATGGGTATATGAGCTTGAAGTTTCTAAGATCGTTACCTGTGGTGAGTCTGATACTTTTTTCTGTGAAATTAAGAATGTTCAAATTGATAACAGTATTGATATAGCGGATGGTATAGACTTGACTCAATTTGATCCGGTCATCTATTCCGGGCATTATCATTCCATTGGTCGGCATTTGGGAAAAATCGGAGATTTTAAGGGGGAATGAAATGCGCATTAGCAGACAGGCAAAATGATTAGGTGTGGGCTAACTTGGGTTGGCTCACATTTCTTTATGCACAGGGGCACAGTAAGGAAATGATGTGCTTACGCACAACTGCGCCCCGCGCGGCAAGTAGGGGAGAAGTGCATCCCCTACTCGATTAATAAACCTTGAGGTATCTGTCTTTTAAGATATTTGCTAAACGATAGATCAGAATGGAGGAAAATGAAATGTATGCATATCATGTTGTAACAGATAGACCATTAAAAGTGGGGCAACAGCTTATTTTTGATGAAGCACATCACAATGGAGTGTATCAAAGAGTTTGTGAGAAAATCAATCTTGTTAAAGATATATACAGTAATCCTGCAAAATATAGTGCAGAAATATTAGAACATCATACATCAGTTGCTATGAGAGAATTGGCACTGGAAGAAGTCAGAAGGAAAAAGTATCCCGCATATCCTTCGAGAATGAGCTGCCTATATGTATCAGGAAAATTTGAGGAGGCTGATAACTGGGGTAAGTATTTTGCGAAAATAGGTCGCCCAACATATAGCATTGTTAAGCTGGAGATAGATGGGAATTGTTTTTGCGGTGATGCCACAAAATGTTTTGATGCACAGTTAGATGAGCAGGAAAATTTGCGGCTGGCGGAAATTTATTGGAAAAATGAAAGCAATGATGCAGATGATCCGCCGATCATTGAAATGTTAGTTGATGGACATATCAAAGTAGTTGAAATGATAAAAGAGATAAATGCAAATATTATATCCTAAACAAGAAAAAAGAAAAATCCCTACGCAGCTTGATGATTTCCCAGCACCTATAGTGAATACTTATTCACTTGAAACAACGATTGCGGAAAAGATAGACGCAATACTCAGCCTAATGGAGTTCTCCAGTAGAATAAAAGACTATTACAACATTTATTACCTTGCAAATAAATTTGATTTTTACGGAGCCACACTTTCCGAAGCATTGAAAAAGACCTTTGAAAACCGTGGACGTACCTTTACAGTCGGACAGTTTGAGCAGGTTATGGGCAGACACTTATTGCAGAACAGAAATTTGACGGGGTAAAGGGAACAGAGGCTGTCTTACAATATGCTACAAGAAATAAGTATCATTTGTCGGCAGAGCAGGTGCAGGCCAAAGCAAATGAAATCAATCGGGAATTCGGGAGATTTGATCCTGATAAAAGGCACTTGTTTCAGATAGAAATACCAAATACAATGTTTACGCCTTAGCTTTATGAATCGCAGGGAATAGAACTTGCATTAAGCAACTCTGAAATTGATACAGTATTCTGGAATGCTGCTGCCCCGAAGGTTCTAAGCTTCGGGCGGAAGCCATCCATAAAGGAATCAAAGAGTGATTTAGGTGCGTTTTTAGTGGCATTTTGCAGGAAAATATGATATAATTTAAAAGAAAGAAGGAGATACATACAAGATGGAAGTTGATATTTTAATTGACAGAATTACGGACTGCCTGATAGATACAAGAACCGGAGAAGAAGTGGAAACGGAATACCGGATGCGTGAAACGCCAATCAGACCAAAAGATTATAAAGGGTGGAAATTTAACTGGAGTATCACAGAAAAAAACGGGTATCATATATATGAGTTGTTTTTGAAAAATGATAGTACAGTTCAGGGAAGAATTTCTGTAAAGGTTGATGGTGGAGTTGCAGATGTGGACATTGTGGAAACTGCACCACATAATTATAGTCATGCAGGAATATATGAGGGAGTCGGAGCACATTTATTTGCAATTGCCTGTCAGATAAGTTTTGATGCAGGGTGCGATGGTTTTGTAGCATTTACATCAAAAAGTGACTTAGTGGAATACTATAAAGAAAAGCTGAATGCGGGGGTATTTCGTGATAGGAGAATGTATATTGATGAAAATGCTGCACAGATATTGTTAGACAAATATATGAGAAAGTAGGTGGTAGTATGTTGGCGATGACTGAAAAAACAACAGATTATACACATGACATTGCTTATTATGCGAAAGACAGCAGATTAACGGAGCCGTCTGACGGTAAAAGGTATGAGTGGCGGCAAATGATTGAGCTTTCAAAGGAGTTGGGCAGACCACTTACAGACGAAGAAGCAGAGGAATTTAGGATTGAGTAATTTGGAAATAATATTTAAGAGCGCAGGGATTCGAGAGAAGCCCTGTTTTTTACAAAGCAATCAAACGAATCAAGAAAAAAATTTCTTATCATTACTTGAAAGATTCAAAGAAGAACATTTAAGTGAAGCACGAAGAAAAGAGGAAAAAGACAATGAAAGATTTGATCCTGATAAAAGGCACTTGTTTCAGATAGAAATACCAAATACAATGTTTACGCTGTATCTTTATGAATCGAGGGAATAGAGATTGCATTAAGCAACTCTGAAATTGATACAGTATTCTGGAATGCTGCTGCCCCGGGAGTGCCGACAGAGGATATCAAATATTTTTTAGGATATTTGAAAAACAAAGGTATCCGCACAGGGGTAATCAGTAATATTTCTTATGCTCCTTCTGTGGTTGCAGAGCGTATCAACAGACTGCTTCCGGAAAATACTTTTGAATTTATCATTACCTCAAGTAATTTTATGTTCCGCAAACCGAACAGAAGGATATTCGATTTGGCTTTGGAAAAGGCTGAATTACAGCCGGATGAAGTCTGGTATATCGGGGATCAGTATGAATGTGATGTGAAAGGCTCCTTAAATGCCGGTCTGCTGCCGGTATGGTACATAGGGGCGATTGATCTACCTTATGCAGAAGATAAAACTATTCTGACAGCAAAAACCTGGAGTGAAATAGAGCGGTATATGAATGGATCGCCTAAAGGGGATTATCCGGGTTAACATATAATATGTAAAGGAGAATGAACTATGACCGAAGGAAAAGACTTATTGACAGTGTTATGGAGTGGTGCAGATGTTTTGAGGGGTAAAATGGACGCAAACGAATATAAGACCTATCTTTTAGGTCTTGTTTTCTATAAATATTTATCTGACTCCTACCTGGCAAAGGTGTATGACTTACTGAATGATGCAAAACCTGATAACCTGGACGAGGCACAGTTGGCATACGAGGAAGCGATGAAATCGGAGGACGCCCCTGATCTGCTGGAAGAAATAAAGGATTCGATGCACTACACACTTGATCCGGATATGACTTACATCAGCATGTTGAACGCAGCAAAAAATAATGCATTCAACAGGGAGAAATTGCAGGCGGCTTTCAATCGAATCCAAGAGTCCGACGAGCTTTTTAATGGATTGTTTGCGGATGTGGATTTGTATTCAAACAGGCTTGGAACAGGGGATCAAAAGCAGAGTGCTACAATCGCCGAGGTCATTAAAGTTCTGGATGGTGCTGATCTGATCCATACAGAGGGAGATGTTCTGGGAAATGCATATGAATATCTGATTGGTCAGTTTGCATCTGAAACGGGGAAAAAAGCAGGGGAATTTTACACGCCTCATGGACCTGCGCAGATTTTATGCAGAATTGCAATGACTGGTCAGGAGCAGAAAAAGGGCTTGCAGGTATATGATCCCTGCATGGGGTCAGCATCTTTGATGTTAAGCTGCCGAAGCTATTCAAAGGAGCCCGATTTCATAAAATACTACGGGCAGGAACTTATGCCGTCAACGTACAACTTAGCACGTATGAATATGTTTCTGCACGGTATTCTCCCAGAGAATCAGCATCTTCGCAACGGAGATACCCTTGATGCTGATTGGCCGACAGACGAAGAAACAGAGTTTGATGTGGTAACAATGAATCCTCCTTATTCAGCCAATTGGTCTGCGGCAGAGGGCTTTAAACAGGATGAGAGATTTATGGATTATGGAGGAAAACTTGCTCCAAAGTCCAAGGCTGATTATGCTTTTCTGCTTCATGGTTTTTATCATCTGAAACAGACAGGGACAATGGCTATTGTTCTGCCGCATGGAGTTTTGTTTAGAGGTGCTGCGGAAGGGACGATACGGCAGATTCTGCTTGAAAATGGCTCGATTTATGCGGTCATTGGTCTCCCTGCAAATATGTTTTACAATACCTCTATCCCTACGTGCATTATCGTTCTTAAAAAATACAGGGAAGGACGGGATGTCCTGTTTATTGATGCTTCTAAATTGTATGAAAAAGAGAAAAAGCAGAATGTAATGCATGAAAAGCATATTGACCATGTGCTCGAACTGTATCGCAACAGGGTGTCTGTTGATAAAGAGGCTTATCTGGCGTCTTTTGAAGACATAGAAGCCAATGATTATAATTTGAATATTCCGAGATATATTGACACCAGTGAGGAAGAACAGGAAGTTGACCTCCACCAGCTTTCAGAAAGCATCAGAACGACAAACAACGCCATCAAAGAGGGTAATGCTGCTTTGCTTGAAATGTTGGGAGAGCTGACTTTTTCTAAGCTGGAAACAAAAGATGCGGTGGAGAAATTCATCAGTGTTCTTAAGGAGGTGTGACAATGGCGAATACACCTAATGTAAGATTTAAGGGATTTACTGATGATTGGGAACAACGTAAATTTGGTGATATAGGTTCCGTGGCCATGTGTAAGCGGATATTCAAGGAAGAAACATCTGATGAAGGAGATATACCTTTTTATAAAATTGGAACCTTTGGTGGTGAGCCAGACGCTTATATAAGCAGAGAATTATTCGAAGAATATAGAGCGAAATTCTCATATCCAAAAGATGGAGATATCCTTTTATCTGCATCGGGAACAATTGGAAGAATTGTTGAATATGACGGAAAAGAAGCATATTTTCAGGATTCTAATATTGTATGGCTATCACATGATGATTCTGTAAGTAATAAGTTCTTGAAAGTTTCATATTCTACTGTAAAATGGGATGGCATTGAAGGTAGCACTATACAAAGACTATATAATGATAATTTCCTCAAGACCAGATTTATGATACCCAAATTTGAGGAACAGGAAAAACTTGGTGAATATTTTGGACAACTCGACAACCTCATTACCCTTCACCAGCGTAAGTGTGATGAGGTGAAACAACTAAAAAAATTTATGCTCCAAAAAATGTTCCCCAAGAATGGTGAGCTAATTCCAGAGATTCGTTTTGCGGGATTTATTGAGAATTGGGAACAACATAAGCTGAAGGAGGTTGCAGAGTTCAGTAAGGGAAGTGGTTATTCGAAAGGTGATTTGACCGACACAGGAACACCTATAATTTTGTATGGAAGATTATATACAAAATACGAAACAATCATTAGAGAAGTAGATACATTTGTATCACCCAAAAGCGGATCGGTTTATAGTAAAGGTGGGGAGGTGATTGTCCCTGCTTCTGGAGAGACAGCAGAAGACATTGCGAGAGCTTCAGTTGTTGTAAATGCAGGAGTATTGCTTGGTGGAGACCTGAATATTATTTCACCTAATGACAACATAAACTCTGCATTTTTGGCATTATCAATATCTAATGGTACATCACAAAAAGAACTTGCAAAAAAGGCACAAGGAAAATCCGTAGTTCATATTCATAATGAAGAGATTAAAGCACTGGATATTTCTTTTCCGAGCAAGCTAGAGCAGGATAAAATAACAGCCTATTTTTCCGAATTCGACCACCTCATCACCCTTCACCAGCGTAAGTGTGACGATCTAAAAGAAGTAAAGCGTTTTATGCTACAAAATATGTTCCCACAGAAAGGATAGTAGTCATGGCAGAATTAGAATCCGTAATAGAAAAAGGCTGATCGACCAGCTCTGCTGCAATGAGTCGGAATTTGCAAAGATTAAGAATGATGAGACACTTCACCTTGTTGATATACTCACGGCAAATTTCATTTGCCGTGAGTATATCAACAAGGTTTACGAGTTCTTCAAGCATTGTGTCTGAGGTTGTGATGATATGGCTGTTTGCCTGGAAGCCTCTCTGTGTGGTGATCCTGTCAGTGAACTGCTGTGAAAGGTCTACGTTTGACATCTCAAGTGCACCTGTGGTAATTGAACCTGTGCCGCTTGCCCTAATGTCAACAAGGACAACATCACTGGAACCTGCCGTTACCTGATAGAGGTTGTCACCCGCATTCTTAAGTCCCATAGCATTTGGAAAAGTGTCAACACACTCCATTTCCGAGAACGTTATCTATCGAATATATATTCGTCGAAATGTAAAAACTCACACTTGTTTTCCCATACTTATTAATGATACAATAATCTCCGTGATATCAAAATACTTCTCAAAACACTTCAAATGATTCTATCAATCTGTAAGGAACTGTCACGAAATAAATCCTTAGATTTTCGTTTGTGGAATGCCCTGAATCAAAGCTTTCCACAAACGAAAGTGATGATTTATTTCTAAACAGTTCCTAATAGATTGTCAATCATGATCAGAAAGGACTATCAAATGAACAACTCACAAATGACAACACTAAAAAACGCCACTGGAAAGATCGACTACACGTTGATGAATGATTGTATGTTCCATATCGTCATGCAGTCAAATAAAAAAGTTCTGACGGGGCTGGTCTGTGCACTGCTCCATTTGCATCAGGATGATGTGCAGTCTGTTACGGTACTCAATCCGCTCGAACTGGGTGAGCAAATCCGCGATAAAGACTATATCCTTGACATCAAAGTACTACTTAATAATCATACGGTTATTAATATCGAATTACAGGTCAGGGCACAGAATTTCTGGAACGACCGCTCCCTCTCCTATCTCTGCAGACTCTTCGACAATCTTGAAAAAGGCGAAGATTATTGTGATGTCAGACCTGCATACCACATCGGAATCCTTGATTTTACATTATTTTCCGAGTATCCTGAGTTTTATGCCACCAACAAGATGATGAATGTCCAAAAGCATTATATTTATAATGACAAATTCACCTTGAATGTGTTAGACTTAAACCAAATCGAACTGGCAACAGACGAGGACCGGCTATGGAAACTCGACTACTGGGCCCGTCTCTTTAAATCTAAGACCTGGGAGGAATTAAAAATGTTAGCACAACAGAATGATGTTTTTATGGAGACCTGTGAAACCATATTTCAGAAGAATCAGGACGAGAAGGTTCGCTACTGGTGCGAAGCACGGGAAGAGGCCGAACGGGTCGCTCGGACTATTGAACGAGAATATAAACAGACCATAGCCGAACAAAGCAATACTATTGCAGAAAAAGACAATATTATTGCGGAAGACAGACGTCTTTTATCTGAGAAAGACAATATTATTGCAGAAGACAGACGTCTTTTATCTGAGAAAGACAACGCCCTGGCTGAGAAAGACAATGCCCTGATTGAAAAAGATGCGCTGATTGCCAGACTTATGGCTCAACTGAATCAGAAATAAGCATTGTTTCTGTATTTCAAACTACCACTTGGAGGGGATTCAAGATTTTACCGCAAAAAGGGCGAAGAGCTGGAGATGAATGGCTTTTCTAAAAATCATGTGGAGAATATCAAGGCATCTTTTGCCTTTCCGGAGTTTTGCCGGAGGGATTTGTAAACCGGAAAGAGATGCAGAATAATGTGGTGGAATATTTTGCATCCTTTGACGAGGCAATTCAGGAGTATAAAGGTTTGATTAAATTAATATGAGATGAGGATTTAGAAAGGACAATAGTCATGGCAGAATTAGAATCCGTAATAGAAAAAAGGTTGATCGACCAGCTCTGCTGCGATGAGTCGCAATGGACATACCGACCGGATATCAGGACTGAGCAGCAACTATGGGAGAATTTCAAATATATTCTGGAACAGAATAATAAGGCAAAACTAAAGGATACTCCATTGAGCGAATCGGAATTTGCAAAGATTAAGAATGATTTGTCCCATGCTTCCTTTTATGACGCAGGTAAATGGCTGATCGGAGAAAATGGCAAGGTGTATGTCCATGTGCAGAGAGGAAATGAGACACTTCACCTTGTTGTTATGAATAACGAGCATATTGCCGGTGGAACGAGCGTATACGAGGTGATCAACCAATATCAGGCGTTTCGCTCCAAGGAAGACGAGGGAAGCCGGGACAGGCGGTTTGACGTTTCGCTGCTTATTAATGGCATACCGCTGATACATATCGAATTGAAAAATAAAGAACATTCCTATATGGACGGTTTCTGGCAGATCAAGAAGTATATTGCCGAGGGTAAATTTCATGGTATCTTCTCAAATGTGCAGATGTTTGTGGTGAGCAATGCTGTAGATACGAAATATTTCGCCGCCGCAAGGGATACAGAGCTGAACCAAAAATTTATGTCCAGGTGGCTTGACAAAGAAAACCTGCCAGTTTGTGATTATATTGATTTTGCGAAAGCCGTACTAAAAATTCCAGCAGCACATGAAATGGTGGTGAAATATACCGTATTAGACAATGAAAAGAAAAGGCTTCTGATCCTGCGTCCCTATCAGATTCATGCAATTGAAGCAATGCGCGAGGCTTCCAAAAAAGGGAAATCCGGTTTTATCTGGCATACAACCGGTTCTGGCAAGACGATGACATCGTATAAGGCGACGCGCAATCTGCTCATGGATATTCCATCAATTGATAAGACGGTGTTCCTGATTGACCGAAAGGACTTGGATATACAGACAAAACTGGCTTTTCAATCTTATGCACAAAATGATACAATTGATGTGGATGATACGGATTATGTTGATACACTGATTAAGCGGATGATGGATGACAGCCGTCAGATGATTGTTACGACAAGACAGAAAATGCAGATTATGGTCGGTAAGCGGCTAAAAGAGGGAACCAGACAATATGAAAAAATTAAAGGATTGAAACTGGCGTTTGTGGTAGACGAATGCCACAGAGCGGTCACTCCGCAGACAAAACGGGACTTAGAACAATTCTTTACCAACTCGTTATGGTATGGCTTTACCGGGACGCCTATTTTCGAAGAAAATAAATATGAGCAGAAAGGCGATTTGCCGCAGACTACCGATCAGTTGTATGGAAAGAATGGCAGGCCTCTGCACAGCTATACTATTAAAGAGGCGATTCATGACGAGGCAGTACTCGGCTTTATGGTTGAGAATCTTGGACCGAAAGGGATATCGCCAGAGGAAGAGAGGCGTCTGTATGATACCGAGACACATATGCGCAGCGTTCTGGATGTTATTCTGAATCGATCCTATGCCAAGTTTGGAATGCAGAATGGACGTGGAAGGACTTATGAGGCACTCCTGACTGTCGGTTCCATCGCTATTGCACAGAAATACTATGACCTTCTCAAAAAAATAAAAAACGGCGGGGATACATTAAAAATCAGCGAAAATATGCACAAAGCGCTCCCCGATTTCCCGAAATTTGCCATAACCTATTCCATTTCCGAAAATGAGGAGGCTTCTCAGGTTAACCAGGAGAAGATGAAGGAAGCATTATACGATTATAACCAGATGTTTGGAACCCATTTTGGCATAGAAGAAATCAATGCATATAACAGGAACCTGAATGACCGTCTTGCGCGTAAGGATAAAAGATATTTTAACAGGGGGCAGCAGCTTGACATTGTTATTGTAGTGGACAGACTGCTTACGGGATTTGATGCTCCTTGCCTTTCCACGCTCTTTATCGACAGGCAGCCAATGACTCCGCAGAATATCATTCAGGCGTTTTCCCGCACGAACAGGCTGTTTAATGATGGGAAACAGTATGGACAGATTGTGACATTTCAGGCGCATGATCAGTTCAAAAAGGCTATTAATGATGCCCTCATGCTTTACTCTCGCGGAGGTGATGGGAATCCCATTGCTGAGGATTGGGACGATGTGAAAGAGTCGTTTGCAATTTCTCTCAAGGCGATACGGAATCTGGCGCGGACGCCGGAGGAGATTGCGGGACTCTCCCGTAAACAGAAAAAGGCGTTTGTGCAGCTTTTCCGGGCGTTAGATCATGATTTCGCACATTTAAAGTCATTTTCCATATACAATGACAGTGTACTTGATGAGTGGGGATTCAGCGAGTCAGAATATGAAGATTTCGCTGCAATGTATAAAAACGTTATGGAAGAATTAAAAAAGCCGGGAGATGATACAGATCCTGCGGATGAGCCTGTTCATGATGACTATGAACTTGTGGCATACAGCAGACTACGCATTGATTTTGAATACATTGTAGAGTTGCTGCAGGGATTTGTTGAGTCCTTGGACCAGTCTTTAGAGGACTATGATGAGGCGTCGTTTGAAGCGGGGATAAGAATGTTTCGGGAGATCCTAGGCGAGTTCTCGGGTGATAATCCGAAACTTAGTGCGCTCCTGACGCAGGTTGTTGATGAAATCGAGGCAGATCGGGAAAAATATGTCGGGCAGGACATATCCGTAACCATAAACGAGATGCGCTATGCGGCTATTGACAAAGAAATACAGGACTTTGCCGAAAAGTGGTATCTGAATGCGGACGATGTCAAATATGAGGCATATAATTACAGAGACGGCGAATTTGCTAATGAGAATAAGCTAAAGGACAGTGCTGATTACGCGGCTTACAGGGAAGCTTCGTCAGATGCTTTACCCAAATTCAAATTCAGAAAGTCAATGATGAATGAATTTAAAGAAGTGATCATGCCGGAAATTGGTCCGTTGATTGACTAACCATTCATCAGTTTCACAGACAGGATATAGCTCTGAAAAACAGAACAAGTATATGAGAGCATTATTGTGTATGAGGAGGGAAGGGAAATTGTGAAAGTACGATTTATTGAGCCGGGCAACAGACCATATAAGCCGACGCCTTTGAATTATTTTGTGTATGACAGGTATATCAGGACACCTTCCGTTGGGTTAAATACGCTGGCAACGATTGTAAAGGAAGCAGTGGCGGATACTTTGATGTACAGTGAATCCATATCCCGTCTGGTGATGGAGGATATCGTGGATGCCGACATCATTTTTATAGGGATTTTTACCTTTAGTGCAGTGCGGGGATATCAGCTTGCGCGGTATTTTAAGAAAAAGAGCAGGGCAGTTGTCGTGATGGGCGGTCTCCATGCTTCCATGAATTACAAGGAAGCTGTGAAATACTGTGATTACGTCCTTCTGGGGGAGGGAGATGAGTCCATCTTGGAGATGGTGGAGGCAGTGCGAAACAAGGAGACACCGGTATTTCCGGGAGTTGCATATCGAAAGGACGGTAAGCTGGTACATACTGGGGATCGAAAGCCGCCGGAGCAGTTTGAGACCATACCAGATCAGAATCTTGTGTATCACTACAAAAAGATGGCAGGACATAATACGCTCTGGGGACAGGTTCACGCTTCCAGAGGATGTCCGCACAACTGTGATTATTGTGCACTTGTGCGTCATTACGGGAGGCGTGTCAGGACGAGGACACCGGAAAATGTGCTGGAGGATATACGCAGGACAATTGCATTTCAGGAGAACGGGCATCATAGGCTGTTGAAGGCATTGTGGCTTACAGATGACAACTTTTTTGCAGACCGCAAATGGGCTATGGAGGTACTGCAGAAAATAATCGACAGTGGAATCAAGTATCATTTTACAGTTCAGGCGAGATGGGAAGTAGGACTGGACGATGAAATGCTGGTGCTGCTCAGGAAAGCGGGCTTTGTGGAACTGGCGATGGGAATTGAGTTTATTGATGATGAATCCTTTGAGATTTACCACAAGAAGAGCAGCAGAGAGAAAATCGTGGAATCCATACAGAATATACAAAGACATGGACTGAGTGTGCGCGGTCTTTTTATCCTTGGGGCGGATAACCATACGGTGGGTGTGGGAGAGAAGCTGGCTGATTTTGTGATCGAGAATCATATCAAGGGAGCGTTAATTCAATGTATGTATTTTGTGCCGGGTACGCCTGTCTATGAGAGCCATAAGGACCGTCTGCTCCATAAGAACTGGAGCAAGTACAACGGAAATGCGGTGCACATGCCCGAAAAGATGACGCCATATGAGCTGCAGATGGAGCATATTAAGGCGAGCAAAAAGATATATTCTTTTCCCAGACTGGTGCATGCGCTACTGCATGAGGATGCGCTGCATAAACTGTTGTTTGTAGGAGAATATTTCTGGCACATGAGCGTCAGGGCTGATTTGCGGAAGGAGCTTCCTTACTTGAAAAGTATGCATTGATATATTGGGGAGATGAAAATATGTTATGCCATATGGTGATTGATCTGAGCAGTGGTCTCTGTACAAAGTCTGATGACAGGACGAAGCTTGTACAGAGGTAAAAGAAAGAGATAAAAATAAAGATAAAAATTTCGTCCGACATTGGATTTTGTACATATTTATTCTGATGCAATGAAATCTGATAAGAATAGAATGGAGAAAATTCAATGGAAAAAAATTTTAAGAAATATATCGTTTTGTGGCTGAGTCAGAGCATATCCGGGTTGGGAAGTTCCATGACGGGATTTGCGCTGGTCTTGTGGGCATATGGGCAGAGTCAGTCGGCGATGTCAGTCTCGCTGATGTCTTTTTGCAATTATGTGCCATACATTTTTTTGAGCCTGTTTGTCGGTGGTTTTATAGACAGGCATAGAAAGAAATCTATCATGCTGACTGCTGACAGTATCGCGGCTGTCGGTTCGCTGTCAGTTCTGGCACTTTTGTTTACAGGGAATTTGGCAATCTGGCATATTTATATTGTCAATGTGATTGTCGGGGCGACGAACGCTTTCCAACAGCCGGCGTCAGCAGTGGCAACGGGAAGGCTTGTGCCAAAGGATAAGATATCAAATGTCAGCGGGATGAATTCTTTTTCGCAAAACCTGATCACAGTGTTTAATCCGATGCTGGCAGCATTTTTCTTTGCAGTGGGTGGGCTGCCGCTGATTTTGATGATTGATTTGGCGAGTTTTGTGCTGGCATTCTGCGTGTTATTGTTTTACATTTCCATACCAGAGCAGATTGAGGAAAAGAAACACAGTTCTCCGTTTGAAGGAGTCTTACAGGGTTTTGCATTTTTGAGGGAAGAAAGAGGGATTTTCTATATCATGCTGACAATGGCATTGATTAACTTCTTTTCAAGGCTGACTTACGAAAATATCCTGTCACCAATGATTTTGGCTAGAAGTTCTGGCAGCAGTATGACGCTTGGTACGGTAAATGCTTTTATGGGAATCGGGGGAATTGTTGGCGGCATCATTGTTTCCGTGAAAAAAGAAAGCAGCCGCAAAGCTGCGGCAATCTATGTCTCGGCGGCTTTATCGTTCCTGTTTGGGGATCTGATGATGGCAGTTGGAAAAAATGTTTTCTGGTGGTCGCTTGCCGCGGCTGCTGCCAGTCTGCCGATTCCTTTTATCATGGCGAATCAGAATGCGATTTTGTACAGGAAGATTCCGACAGCGATGCAGGGGCGCGTATTTGCAGTGAGAAATGCGATTCAGTACAGTACGATACCTGTTGGAATTATTCTTGGTGGATATCTGGCGGACTATGTATTTGAGCCTTTTATGGGTTCTGGCGCTGGATTGGCTGGTTTGCTGGAAAAAATTGTGGGAAATGGTTCTGGAAGCGGTATGGCGGCAATGTTTTTGTGTACTGGAATATGCGGATTTACAATCAGTATGGCATCTTGCTTTAACCGGGAGATAAAAAAGTTGAACAGCTTATAAATTTTTCTTGCCAAATATTACACAATCATATATGATGAAAATAGATACACGACTGGCGGAAATTGCATGAGAGGATTCTGTGGAATAATTTGATGCGAAGTAGGATGACCTACAGGGAGTGTATGATATTTAAAAGCCGACCGCCTGGGCAGCATGGAATACGTGCGCCCAGGCGTTTTTTTGCGCAGGGGCACCACTCACAATACTTTTATAAACATAGGAGGATTCAAGATGAAGATGCTATCATTGGAGCAGGAACTCAAGGGAAACGATTACCCGGGCAGGGGAATTGTCATCGGTAAGACAAAGGACGGAAAAAAAGCTGCAATCGCTTATTTTATCATGGGCAGGAGTGAGAACAGCAGAAACAGGGTGTTTGTGGAGGACGGAGAGGGTATCCGCACACAGGCGTTTGATCCTTCCAAGCTGAGCGATCCGAGCCTGATCATCTATGCGCCGGTTCGCGTGCTCGGAAACAAGACGATCGTGACAAACGGCGATCAGACAGACACAATCTATGAGCTGATGGACAGACAGCAGACTTTCGAACAGGCATTGAGAATCAGGGAGTTTGAGCCGGACGCGCCCAACTACACACCGAGAATTTCAGGGATTCTTCATATTGAGAATGGCGGCTACAACTATGCGATGTCCATCTTAAAGAGCAACAATGGGAATCCGGATGCCTGCAACCGCTATACCTTTGCATATAACAATCCTGTGGCGGGCGAGGGGCATTTCATTCATACTTATATGGGCGACGGCAATCCACTTCCGAGCTTTGAGGGGGAGCCAAAACTTGTGGATATTCCTGATGATATGAATGCGTTCGGCGATATGGTATGGAACAGCCTGAATGCTGACAATAAAGTATCACTTTTTATTCGTTTTATTGATATCGAAACAGGGAAATATGAGTCTAAGATTTATAACAAGAATGTATAATGAAAGAATGGAGGAACACTATGAAGGAATTAGAATTAAAATACGGCTGCAACCCCAATCAGAAGCCTTCCAAAATCTATAGGAAGGACGGCGAGCTTCCGATTGAGGTGCTGAACGGAAAGCCGGGATACATCAATTTTCTCGATGCATTGAACGGCTGGCAGCTTGTCAAGGAGTTAAAGAAAGCTACAGGACTTCCGGCTGCGACATCGTTCAAGCATGTGTCGCCTGCCGGTGCTGCAGTAGGACTTCCGCTGAATGAAGTCGAGAGAAAGATTTACTGGGTGGATGACATGGGGGATCTGTCACCGCTTGCAAGCGCGTATGCAAGGGCGAGAGGCGCAGACAGAATGTCCTCTTTCGGTGATTTTATCTCTCTGTCCGACGTGTGTGATGTCGACACGGCAAAGCTGATCAAGCGTGAAGTATCGGACGGAATCATTGCACCCGGATATGAGCCGGAGGCACTTGAAATCCTTAAGGCAAAGAAGAAAGGAAACTATGCCGTTATTCAGATTGATCCGGAATATGTTCCAAATCCTGTGGAGACAAAGGACGTATATGGCATTACATTTGAACAGGGAAGGAACGAACTTGTGATCGATGATGCTCTCTTTGCAAATGTAGTGACAGAGAACAAGGAAATCCCTGAGCAGGCAAAGATTGACCTGGCAATTGCCATGATCACATTGAAGTACACGCAGTCAAATTCTGTATGTTATGTGAAAGGCGGACAGGCAATCGGGATCGGAGCGGGGCAGCAGTCGCGTATTCACTGTACGAGGCTTGCCGGAAACAAGGCAGACAACTGGTTCCTTCGCCAGAATCCCAAGGTACTGAATCTGCCGTTCAAGGAAAAGATCGGACGTGCGGACAGGGACAACACGATTGATGTGTACATGGGTGAGGATTACATGGACGTGCTCGCAGATGGCACATGGGAGAACTTCTTTACAGAGAAGCCGGAAGTGCTCACAAGAGAGGAAAAACGCGCATGGCTTGACCAATTGACAGATGTAGCACTTGGCTCCGACGCATTCTTCCCGTTTGGGGACAATGTGGAGAGGGCACACAGAAGCGGTGTCAGATATATCGCACAGCCGGGCGGCTCCATCAGAGACGACAATGTAATTGAGACCTGTAATAAGTACAATATAGCGATGTGCTTTACGGGAATCAGATTATTTCACCATTAATCATATTTTGTGGCAGCGAATATATTCGCTGCCACAAGTCTGTTTACAGTCCTAATTCTTTCAGTGCATCTTCCTGAGATACAAATTCATGACATTCGGGGTTGTGTTCAATCTCATCAAGCATTTTCAGATCCCATTCGTCAGGTGCAGTTTCCTCAATATCTTCCCATGAACGTGATGGCAGGTTATCCAATACAAACTTCCATACTTTCTCTGCGTCAGCGTCACTCATGACAGTGACAACGTCTAATATTCTTTCCTTTATAGCACTCATAAGCAGCCTCCCCTTTATGTATCTTCAATAAGCGGCTTCCTAAGATTTTGGCTCATTACCGTCATTCATTCATCTTCGTAGACAAAGAATAATATAAAAAACCATACGTCAATAAATAGCTCTGGTGAAAAATTGAAAAATCGTTTTTGGGTTACTATTCACGGCCAATGTCATTAAGTTAAGCGGACAGCTTAATTTGATGGCT
>JAIEEY010000066.1 GCA_029067205.1 Lachnospiraceae bacterium | reverse complement strand
AAGCATCCACATCACTGATCTCCATGCTTCCATTGTACTTTTCCACGATCCGCCTCACATTCCTGATTCCCAGTCCATGAACCTGCGATTCGTCTGTTCTATCATAATCCTTTGTGGACAGATAGCGGTCTTCTGCCTTTAACAATTCACCATTGTAGCTGTTCTTAATATCAATAAAAAGCATTCCTTTCCGGTAATGAACCTTGAGCTGCAAAAGCTTGTCCTCTGACCTTTTGGCGGCATCAATCGCATTGTCCATCAGATTTCCGAGAATGATATTCCAGTCAAATGCTGATATATCCAGCTCCTGTGGTACACACACGCGGCATCTGACACTCCCTAGCTCCTTTTTTGCCCTCTCGAGCATCAGATTAACCAGACTGTCAATATCCGCATTACCGCTGCTGATATGCTCCCCCTCACTCAACAAGTCTGCCTGCATATTTCGGACATAATCCGCGATCTCGCGCGGTCTGTTCCTGTCTGCCAGCATCAGGATCTCGCTCAGATGGTGCTTTAAGTCATGCCGGAGTCCCCGCACCTTTTCTTCTGACTTCATAACCACATTGAGTTGATTGGAATAACTCTCGAGCTGACGCGCCACAAGGGCACTCTCTTTCAGCTTTATATATGCCCCCACCAGCTCATCACAGATATAAAACACGGCCAGGTTCAGACAAATGATGCCGGCGCTGACTGCGGAACCTATGTATCTGTTTTCCACATCAAATATAATCAGCACAAATAAGATACTCGCACTGATCACCGGCAGAAATATCAAGAGATCCCAATGCTTTAACGAAGCGTCCTCCCTTATGTTCCTGATGCAGAACTTCTCCATCACATGTTCACACACATACATGAATAAAAAGTTGATGTAGTACAATTCCCGTCCGTATTCTCCATCTACCTTACAGTCGTATAGCACGTACACCGCCAACGCCTCACAGAACAGGTTCATACCTTGTATCAATGACGCCGCCAGCAGCTTTTTTCCCTGTTTCCCATGATAGAGCTGTGCCAGCAGATAGAGAAAAAGTGTATTTGTGACAAATTTCACCGGCATTGCGGCGGGCAGCATATCAACCAGACAGACCGCTGCCAGATACAACGCATATGCCTCCAGATTCCCGCCTTTTTTTACACGCACTGCATCAAAAAAGCAATTCATATATCGAAAAATAATATATAATACTGCAATATGAAATACTATCATCTCAAGAATCCTGTCCCCATGCGTAATCCATAATATGTTTCCTGACCTGTTTTCTGTATGGCTGGCTGATATTCAGCTCCGCGCCCCCGTTCATTTTCACAAGCTCATAGCTGCACTCATTCATATGGTTCATGTTGATAATATAGGACTGATGAATCTGTATGAAATTTCCCGGCATGCTGCCTGCCAGATCCTTAATCTTTCCAGTAAACTGTATTGTCGACTCCGCCGTAACCATGTTGATCTTTTTATTTTCACTATAGAAATAAATGATGTCCTTATATGGTATCTTGCAATTGTAGCCGTTTGCCTTATACTCAAATACGGTATTATTCCGATTATACAGTCGCAGCGCCTCATCGATCGAATCTTTGACATCCTGCACTTTAATCGGCTTTATGAGAAAGTCAATCGGATGAATTTTAAAAAGCTCCAGTGCATAGCTGCTCTTGGAGGAGATGTAGACAATTCCAATTTCTTGGTTTTCCAGCTCATGCCGTATTAGTTTCCCAATCTGTATTCCATTTGTGGACACCAGTTCGATATCAAGAAAAAGCAGATCAATGGATTTATTTTTCATCATATCCCGATACAGTTCCTCTCCTGTAGTCCATATCGAGACTTCTATCCCAACCTTATTCTTTTTGTCATACTCGTATATCATATCTGCTATCTGGGAACATGTATCCCGCTCGTCATCACAAATACCTATATTATACATAGCAACCATGCCTTCCACTTATTATTCCCAGCTATTCTCTTCCTGCCCATCTGATTCTTCCTGCCCCTCAGATTCCCTGCTCTCAGGTTCTTTCTGTGGCAATGATATCTTTCTGGTATCAACCCTCACTACCGGACGTACTCCAATTCCCTCCAGTCCTACAGCCTTATCATCACGCAGCAATCTTGACTTATAGCCAATATCAACAACGTAACAGTTGCTTGCCGTATCTGGCACAGGCTCACGAAGCCACCAGTAATATGCTTCAATTCCAAATTCCAGAGAGTACATATTGTACCAGGATGTCTGATCCTGCTCCACTGCCTGCGCTGTTGGCTTTGCACGAATATTGACATCTGCCTCTACGAGCCATGACAACTCTTCTTCTGAGAGCAGGTACACCAGATCTGTACTGCAAACCTCCCCTCCGTCAAGCGCATTCCCGTTTGTGATGTTCTCCGTCGGCACGATTGCTCCTTTTTCCTGTTCTGTAAAGCCGTTGAGGAATCCTGGCTCATTGGCATACCCGTTCTTATGGGCGGACATTGCAACTGTTACAGGTCCTATTCCATCATAGACCACATTCTCCCTGTCCGAATTTAACCATGTTCTGAGATCTGAATCAGCCCAACAGCTGTTTCCTCGAACATATGCCTGTAACTCCAAATCTCTATCTGCCTCTGTCTCATAGATGCTCCAGTAAGAATTGTCATCCTCATCATAATTAAAGTTTCCACTGTCCGCCGCGTCGAACGCTTTCATCGTCAAAATATTCTCAGCGATCAGAACCACCTCTCCGTTTTTCTCAGCCCTGATAACTCTCCACTCAATCGGTTCCCCGAGATAGGTTCCAAACAGAACACTTTCCCCCAAAGTTGGATGAGTGTCAGCACTGTTCTGTGCTGACACGCCCCTTTCATGAAAATACATAATAATGCATATGGCCGCTACCACAAAAATCTCTATAAACTCAAGCGCCTTTTTCCGTTTGTCTGTGTTCTTGTTTTTCTCTGAATGTATAATGTACATAATAAACCTCACATATGTATAAGTTTACTTCTTATTTTACTATTATCATTGCTGCTTGTGCAATAGGATGTTGCATAATTTCCAGAATAAACGGATACATTCTCACTACTTTTGTTGATGTCTGAACAAGTAATGAAACATCCTGTGTGACAACTAATATCGATTTTTCAGGCAAAGTTTCACGACTGTCTCTATGTTCCCTGTCCAGGGAAACTGATCGATCGCAACTGCTCTCTCCACTCGATATCCACTATCCAGCAGTACTTCCAAATCCCTCGCAAGACTTGTCGGCTTGCAGCTTATATACACAAGTCTGTCCACTTGAAAGTCAATAATCTTTCGCAGTGCCTTGGGATGTATTCCGTCACGCGGTGGATCAAGTACGATAAAGTCCGGTTTCTCATCAATCTCATCAATCACCCTTAGCACATCCCCTGCAATGAACTCGCAATTGTCAAGTCCATTCAGTTCCGCGTTCTGTCTCGCTGCCTCAACCGCCTCCTCGACGATCTCCACACCGATCACCTTCTTTGTCACAGGTGCTAAGAGCTGGGCAATGGTTCCAGTACCGCTGTACAAATCAAAGACCGTCTTGTCATGCTTTCCCCCGCCCGAAATATCGCCTAAAAATTCCCGTACAGTCTCATATAACACTTCTGCTCCCAGCGTATTGGTCTGAAAAAAGGAAAACTGCGAAATCCTGAATTTAAGTCCCAGCAATTCCTCATAAATATAATCCCGTCCATATAAAATAACGGTCTCATCGTTTTGAACAATATCTGCCAACGAATCATTTTTTGTGTGAAGTACGCCCGTTATCTTTCCTTTTAATGGCAGATTCAGCAGCTGTGCCACAAAAGGATCCAAATCATGTGTCTCCTGTGTTGTCGTCACAAGCGCAATTAGAATATCGCCCGTTTTCTGTGCCTTTCTCACAAGCAGATGCCGCAGATATCCCTCATGGCGGATTCTATGAAAATAACTACCGTTTTCCTTTGTAAAATGGTCCAGTACACAGGCGAGCACCATTCTGTAGTCCTCGTCCACGATCCGACAATCCCGCACGGATACAATATCATAAAAACTTCCCCGCTTATGCATGCCCAAGGCGAGTGGACCATTCTTATATTCATCTCCAAACGAAAATTCCATTTTATTTCTGTAATCATACTGCACGGGACTTGCCTTGATTCCCTCAAAGATACGATTCACATATTGCTCTGTATCAGCACATTTTCCATCTAATAACATCTGTTTTTCAAAAACAGGGCGCAGCAGCTTCCTCACTTGTTCTTCCTTAATTTCAAGCTGCTTCTCATATGGAATGCTCTGATAATTGCATCCCCCGCACATCCCAAAATGAGGGCAGGCATCCGCCAGCTCATAGGGTGCTTTCTCCAATACTTCGCTCAGCCGCCCCTCCGCTTTTCCCTTGCGCTTTTTGTTAACCAGAAATGATATCCTCTGTCCAGGAATCACATTCTTTACAACTGCTGTCTCTCCCTCACATCTCACAATCCCTTTGTTCGGAAAATCAACGCGCTCCACATATCCCTCATAAACCTGTCCCTTTTTCATAAACACCTCCATACAACAAAAGAAGGAGTGCCGTTTTGTCAACACTCCCTCTAATCTTTTCATTTGCCGCAGCCGTTATTTTACAGTTGTGTACTCATCTTCCTTTGCAGGCTCCTGCTCCTCGTCCTCTTCATCATCAAAAAAGTCGTCCTCGAAATCATCGTCAAACTCGTCATCGAAGTCATCAAGGTAGTCAGGTGTCATATAACGATATACTGCATATGCAATAGCGGCTACCGCAGCCACTGCCCCAATAATAGCGAGTGCCCAGAGTACTGTATTGCACTTCTTCTCATTGTCCTTTTTGAGATCACTCTTTGCACAGTATTTACTTAGGATATCGTTGCTCACTAAATTCTTATCCTGCAGATATTCTATTAATTCGTCCCACTTTTTCATTTAAAAAAGCCCCTTTCTGTTTTTATTTCACGTTCAGGAACTATCCAGTTCCTTGCAATGCCCTGTCTTATATATCATATCATCTTTTCAAAAATTTTACTACCATTTTCACACATTTTGTGAGAATTTTTTGTATTTCATATCACACCTTTTTTAATTTGGCAAACGCCGCATACATGATTTTATTTCCATATTCGTCAAACGCAACTGTCACCTTGAAATCCCTTGTATCCTGGACAATGTCCAGTACAGTTCCCTCTCCATACTTAACATGGCACACCCTGTCACCCGCCGCATAGCCAAGACCGTCCGCCGTGATTGTCGGCACCCCCTTTGTAAGCCCATCCAGGGATTTCGCTATGTATGGCTTGTTTGCCGCTGGCGTTTCCTTCTTCTTGACAACAGCCTTCGGACGAGATGTCAATATCTTGGACAGATCCTTTTTCGCAGCTGGTTCTTTTGCAGTTGCTGCCGTTGATACTGTTTTATTTGCTGTTGATCTTATTGGTGTCTGCCTCGCTGTTGTTATTTTTGCCACCGTCTCCTTAGCTGGCTGCGGTCTTGAAGGTGTCAGCAGCCGTGCCGCTGCTTCCCAGTTATTCTGCGGCTTGTCAAACACGGTATCACTTAACTGTTCACCGCGTCTCTCTGTACCTGTTGCTTGAAAAGGTTTTGCCTTGAAGAGGTTTCTCTCGTAAGAATCATCCGTGTACCCTTCCTCATCCCACCGCCTTACACCAGGAATCCTGCTGTCAAGCAGCTTGTCTGGGATTTCTTTGACAAAACGGCTGATCGGATTGTACTGTATCTCTCCGCGAATCATACGCGTCTTCGCATAGGTAATCGTCAAGTCCTCCTTCGCACGCGTGATTCCCACATAGGCAAGACGCCGTTCCTCCTCAATATCTTCCGGATTATCCGAGGTGATTGTCATATAGCTTGGAAAAATCCCATCTTCAAGCCCTGATAAATACACACTGGAAAATTCAAGACCCTTCGCACTGTGCAGCGTCATCAATAACACCCGGTTGTCATCTTTGCCTACGTTGTCTATATCAGCTATCAGAGCCACTTCTTCCAGAAACGTCGACAGCGTCGCCTCCTCACCAAGCTCCTCACACTCCATCTCAAAACTTACAATCTTTGTAATCAGCTCGTCGATGTTGTCAATTCTGTCATCTGCATCCTCCTCTTCGGATTCCTCGAGCTCCTTCACATAACCTGTTGTTTCTATAACATCAGTTATCAAATCTTCAAGAGAGCAATTCTGCATTTTTGTCCGAAACATTCTGATCATTGTTGCAAAGTCTCTTAGTTTATCCGCCGACTTGCTTTTTCCCAGCGCAGGAATCTCATCCACCTGCTGCAATGCCTCGTAAAAGCTCAGTCCCATATGATCCGCATAATCCTGGACTTTTGTGATACTTGCCGCGCCGATTCCGCGCCTTGGCACATTGATGATACGCTTTACTGCCAGGTCATCCTTGCCGTTATCAATCGTTTTTAAGTATGCCAATATATCTTTAATCTCTTTCCTCGCATAGAAATTAACGCCCCCCACCACATTGTAGGGAATATTCAGCGCGATAAAGCTCTCCTCGAGAAGACGCGACTGTGCATTCGTCCTATAGAGCACGGCACAATCCCTGTAATCACTCACGACTTCCCTCTTTTTGCGTTTAATATCACTCGCTATGTATTCTGCCTCCTCGTAGGCAGTGTCAAAAGCTCTGAAGTGAACGCGGTTTCCGGCTCCTTTGTCTGTCCAGAGCGCCTTCGACTTCCTTCGGGTATTGTTCCCGATTACCGCATTAGCAGAATCCAGAATGTTCTGCGTTGAACGATAATTCTGTTCCAGCTTGATCACTGCCGCCTCCGGGTAAACCTGCTCAAAATCAAGGATATTCCTGATATTTGCCCCGCGGAATTTATAGATCGACTGGTCATCATCACCTACGACGCAGAGATTTCTGTTACGCTGCGCCAGAAGCCGTATCAATTCAAACTGTGCTGTATTGGTGTCCTGATACTCATCAACCATGATGTACTGAAAACGATTCTGATAATTCTCCAGCACCTCCGGGCAACTCTTAAAGAGCTCCACCGTCTTCACAATCAGGTCATCAAAATCAAGTGCGTTATTTTTTTTCAGCGTAAGCTGATACTCCGCATATGCCGCCGACATTTTCTTTTTCAAATAATCCCCTGTCGCTGCCATCTCATATTCTGTCGTCGAGAGCAGATTGTCCTTTGCGGAAGAAATAGCATTCAGGATTGTCCTTTCCTTCAGCTGTTTTGTGTCAATCTCAAGCTTTTTGCACACATCCTTCATGACACTCTTGGCATCGTCAGTGTCATAGATCGTAAAGCTGTTGTCAAATCCCAGTCTGTCGATATGTCTTCTGAGGATCCGCACACAAGTCGAATGAAACGTGGATACCCAGATGCTCTCCGCACCATACCCCACAAGACTGTTAACCCTGTCACGCATCTCGCCCGCAGCCTTGTTTGTGAATGTGATCGCAAGAATATTCCATGGATTCACACCTACATTTTCAATCAAATATGCGATCCGCCTGGTAAGCACACTTGTCTTTCCGCTGCCTGCACCCGCAAGGATAAGCACTGGACCCTCCGTGGTGAAAACTCCCTTTCTCTGCTGTTCATTTAATGTATCGTAAATCCCCATTTTTCTTATCCTTCCTCAATTATGTTATATAAATTAATTTTTAATGTCTCTGTCCTCAATTCAGCAGCAAATAAATAACAAATGTTATCAACTCTATAACTACTACACAGAATAGAAATTTTTCATTAAATCCTTCACAACTGCCTCACTCCCACACTCTGGACATTTATATGTTCCAAAATAATACGGCAGATGCTTTGCCAGTCCCTTTATCGTGAACAGTTCCAGAAAATCGCCAAACCAAAGATAGGTGTCCTCGAAATCCTCGCCATTCCAACTATCTTCTGCCTGCGCTTTCGGTATTATCCCTGACAGGGTTCTTTTACTCATAAACTCCAGTTCTTCGTTACAGTGTTCGCATTTGTCACATGCGAGACAAATACCTTGATCCAATTCTGCATTTACAAGAAGAAAAGCATCATCCCTGTTCCCAAATGCTGCAAGCACTTCCAATGCGAACATTGCTTTATCCATGCTGTCAACCCTGCTAAGTGACTTTGCTTTTTTTGTAAGGAACTTTTTGATCAAAAGCTGAAACTTTCTGATACTGAGCTGATAACAACTCATCACAGCCTTGTCCGCAATGTTACTCACCCCTCTGTTTATATCACAATCTGTTGCAAGGCTGATGCCAAGCATTGAACTATTCATGATCCATTCCCCAGGATCAATCTGGTCAAAATCCTTTGCAAGTTTATCCACTAGATATGGAAATACCAGATAGATTGCTGACCAAAATGACATCTGGTGTGATATCTCATCACAGCACTCACTAAATGCCTCATCTTCGCCATCCATAAGCTTCTGCAGCCAGATTCTTGCATCCCCTGCACTTTCATACTTTTCCCAATTAGATGAGTCCAGAGCCTCCAGTGGTAGCTTTATACAATCTGGCTCCATCTCTAAATGCATAAATATTTTCGTTAATTTGTCCAGATTTGCAGTGTTCTGCTTTTTATCCCGTTCCATAATAGCCCCCTCTTTTCTCGAATCGGACAGGAAACGCGTCCCTGCGCATAAGAATAAACGTCAATATAGCAATTATATCACTGAACCCACGTTCTTTCAATTATTTTCCTAATTTTATGCAATCACCGATATCCCATATAGCGCATATGATAAAGAAACAGGTTTAGAGGATCTTTATGAAAAAAAACAAACTACTTTCCATACTGCTTTCTTTCGTGTTACTAATCTCCATGTTCACCAGCGGATGCAGCAGCAAAGCAGGAGATTCTGACCCTGCCAAAAAAGTTGTATTGAACGAAGTGGCACACTCCATTTTCTACGCGCCCATGTATGTTGCCATTGAGGAAGGATATTTTGCGGACGAAGGCATCAACCTTGAGCTCGTGACCGGATACGGCGCAGACAAGACCATGACGGCACTGCTCACAGGTGAGGCGGATATTGGCTTTATGGGCAGCGAAGCATCTGTCTATACTTATCTGCAAGGAGCACAGGATTACGCTGTGAATTTTGCACAGCTTACCCAGCGCGCAGGAAATTTCCTCGTGAGCAGAACTCCTATTGATAACTTCGACTGGAATATGTTAAAAGGCACCTATGTGCTTGGTGGGCGCAAGGGCGGAATGCCCCAAATGGTCTTTGAGTACATACTAAAAATGAATCAGATCGATCCCGACGCAGACCTCACCATTGACACAAGTATCGATTTCGGTTCCACTGCAGCCGCGTTTGCCGGCGCCAAAGCCGGAGATGCCGGATATGCCGACTTCACTGTCGAGTTTGAACCCCATGCCACCTCCCTCGAGACACAGCAAAAAGGTTATATTGTTGCCTCACTCGGCGTTGACTCCGGCTATGTACCCTACACGGCATTCAGCGCCAGAAAGAGCTACATTGAAGAGAACCCTGACACACTCCTCTCCTTCACAAAAGCACTCCAGAAAGGCATGGACTATGTCGCAAGTCACTCTGCAAAAGAAATAGCATCCGTTATCAAACCACAGTTCCCAGAGACAGAACTTGATACCATCACGACCATCGTAACCCGCTATCAGACGCAGGATACCTGGAAAAAGGATCTGGTCTATACAGAGGACAGTTTTAAACTTCTGCAAAATATCCTCATGGAAGCCGGCGAACTTGAAAACTATGTTCCATATAAAGACTTAGTAACCAACACTTTCGCGGAGCAGGTAAAATAATGAAAAAAGGACAGAATACATTCTGTCCTTTTTTCATTATTTCAATATTTTATTCTAAATCACATACAATGTCATGTTCTTCTCTGTTCTGACACCAAGCTCACCAACACCGCGCACCGATATGTTGTAAATTCCCAGTTTGTTTAAGTCATATTTGCCGGAAATGCTGATGACATATTCACCTAAGTCATAGGCCTCCCCTGCTGCGTCGATCAGACCAATCGCATTATAAATGTCATACTCCGACGCACCAACTGGCAGCCTCAACACCTCATCCATCTCAGCGGCGCCTGCCACATACAACGTTGGTCTTACCTGATTCCATGGATTCATGCTGTTCAAGTCTGTGGGATCCCACTGTCTCATAGGATTTTCTGCCGCAAGCTTCACTTCCTCCGGTTTGCCCAAAGGTCCCGGATTCTCGGCGTCGTCATACACGATCACCTCTGTACCCACCGCACAGTTATCATAAATCCACTTTGCGTCCGCACAGGTAAGCCTTACACAGCCAAGCGATGCTGCCTCACCCAGCAGATTGAATTGCTCCCACTCCATATTTCCGGCATTTTTTGTATAATATGGTATGGAATGAAACATAATTCCCCTATTGAAACGGACCGCATACTGACCATAGGAACCATCTACCATCTGTCTCCATGTATAATAATTGCTTGTCTTAAATGTTCCAAGTGGTGTCTCGTGTCCCTCACGTCCACAGGAACATACAAATGCTTTGATCGGCACATTCCATTCGCCATTTGCATCCTTTTCATAGACCGTCACACAGTTTGCTGCACGATTTACCATAATCAAATATGCCGGCTTTGTCTCTTTTGCCTCCGCTGTCAGTACAGTGCTGTCTGACAAGATGCCCAGACACAGACACACGGCAAGACAAAATGCAACGATCTTCTTGACATAAAAAATTCCAGAATACCTTCTCACTAAAATTCCCCTCCTAATTTTAACATATCTATCATTTTTCTACACAGTTTAGACATAATACACCATTTTTCCATATTTTGCAACAAAAAACACCCTTAATGGGTGTTTTTTAAGGATTTTTTTATAAAAATGGAGTAAATCCCGCTCCATTCAGCTGGTCTCTCAGCCGATTCTGCAATCCCATCATTCCGATGGTATCATTCAGATAAGAAGCATAATCCGTCCGCCTTCCTTCGTCTTTTTGGGAAAGCATGCTTTCCTGTATGCCAAGCATCTCGGCAAAATCGCCGCTTGCCGTGCTTTTAGGCGCATCCAGTTCTCCATAGTCCTTGACATACAAATCTTCCTTTTCCTCGGAAGCGATCACAAACGGCTTACCAGAACGCCCGTTATTCTGTCCAATCTTCTGTACAGCATTCATACTGTAGGGATTGCCATGTATCGAAGAAATCCTATAACTGCCAAATCCTGAGAATCCTGCAATTGCTGATATACCCATAGAATACCTCCTTTCCATCTACATTACCATTATAAATCTGTTGTCTGACAATTTCAAGTTCTAATCTTTATTTTCGCGCATTTTATCTTCCGATTTCCAATCGGCTTTTCGAAAACTGCCCTCCTTAATCTCATCAATCAGTTTTTCGATCAGCTGCTTTTTCATATATACATCAAAGCTCAAAAAGCAGATAAACGAAAACAGCTTTAAAAATTCCCTGCTGTCCTCTGGTGCATCCTCAAAGGTTCCCATCGCACAGTCATACTCTGCCATAACATGCTGTTTGAGTGCCTCAATCTGGTCATATCCCACTTGAAAAACCTCTTCATAGATGGATTGTATATCAATCTTCTCATCCTTGTGAAAAAATTTTTCTGTAATCGGTCCCAATAATGTCTGGATATCACTGATCGACAAAATCCCTTTGTAGTAATAAATAAAAATCAGAATCAGAATGTGTTCTCTCGAATATTTTTTCCGAAATGGAGGCGGCAAGAGATCATTTTTTGCATAATTGTTGATCATTGTCTTTGTCATAATCTTATCATCACTGGGATAACGCGTGTTTTTCCTAAAATTCTTATCCATGAAAGTAGTCACCTGATCCATATACAGGTCAATGTTTGGAATATCTGAAGACTTCACATAACTGATCCTGTCAAAGCTCTCCATGATGCTGTTCAATAAATCTTTCGTGTTTATATGCATATGCATTACCATGCCTTTCATTAATACTCTATCACTGATTTCGCCCTGCGCATTTGCGAACTGGCGCGTCTCTCTGCCTACATCTGCCATTCATTTCCGGACAGTCTTTAGTAATTACATTATATAGTATTCAAAACTACTTATCAAGACCATTGACCGATTTTTTTCGGTTGTCCTAATGCTTTACAGTATCATATAAATATGTTAGAATATTTTAAACTGTAAAACTTTACAGCGTTAAAGTTTTCTTTACAGCGTTAAAGTTTTCTTTACAACGTTAAAGTTTTATGTATGACAGAATATCTGTTTCAATGGGAGGTCGAATCAAATCATGAATAAAAAAATAAAAACGGACGCAGTGGACCATTTGATCGATGCATTGCTTTGTCTTGAAACCAAGGAGGAAAGCTATAATTTTCTTGAGGATCTGTGTACTGTCAATGAACTGCTCTCCCTCTCCCAGCGTTTTGAAGTTGCCACCATGCTGCGCGACCACAAAACCTATCTCGAAATCGCGGAAAAGACAGGTGCCTCGACAGCAACCATAAGTCGTGTCAACCGCTCTCTAAATTATGGCAGCGACGGTTACGAACTGATCTTCGAACGGCTTGCAGACAGACAAACCCATATCGAATAATATAAGATATAGATTCTCGAAAGCATCAATCCTGCCGTGGCTTGCCCACCAGAGCCAGCGTTTAAGGGCTGCTTCCTCTTCCCCGGGATCTTTGATCTTCAGAAGCAGCCAGAGCATCTCTTTCATCCTGCAGGCACGGTAGAAAATGCTGGAAGTGTAATCCCCATTGAAGGGTTCCTGCTTCCATGTGGAATTCTCGCTTGTGACGGATGCACCTTCTGACGGGGCACAAATAAGTGCATCTAACATATACAGCACCGTCTTCTGTCCAATCTGGTAATTTCCCATCAGGTCTACAAGAGGGCTGTAAATCGCCATATCATTTTTTATCAGCCACTGGTGCAGGTTTACGCCTTGTGGCGGATACATGGCATTTCCATTAATGAATGAGCCAAAGTGATTCTTCCCACACAAGGTAATCCCTTATCTGTGCCCCTTCAGATTCGCAAGGTTTATTACATAATCCGCTTCTGTTACGCATGTCGGAAGATAATTTACTTTGCTACTGAATTCCTAAGACCAGTTGATAGGTGCATCTTCATCCGCTATACCATTGTCACGTCCGACAAAATGGACACCTTGAAGATTACCTTCCGTACACAACTCTACCATATAATCCGGAAACAGGCGGGACACATCATAAACAGTGATATCCTCCGGAGATACACCAGCTTCTTCCACGAGGGAAATAAGCAGAGCCTTTAGCAATACCGAATTGGTATAACTCATATGTGTCAACAATCCTTGGTGCTTCGCCCTATCAATTCGGAAAACTTAAAGCCTCTAATATTTAATGTGACATATTCCAACTAACTTCTACTCTCTCTACTGCTTCAAGTTTTTCTGCCACTTCCCACGCAGAAAATGCGTCCATGAAATTACAAAACCAAGGCCCCAGCCAAAAAGTGTATTCCACCAGATCATATGATAGCATACGCCAGAAATCCCCTGAAAAAGATAAGTAGATGCCGCACGGATCGTCAATGCACCGGTTGCCACAAAGGTAGAAAACAGGGCATTGTCTGCACCTTGGAATAAACTCAATAATGGGAAATAAGACGCAAACAGTGGCAGGCAAAGAGCCACAAACCGCACATGGGCGAACAATAACCTACAGCCTCTGGTCCCAATCCAAACACTGTCACAATAGGTTTTGCAAAAATAAAAACCGCTGTCAGGATACAGACTGTAATGATTTCTGAAATCAATATGGTATGTTTTGCACCAGTCTTTTCCCTGTCAAGCCTGTTTGCCCCGATATTTTGTCCTGTGTAGGTTCCCTGTGTCGTCATCAGGGCGCTCGCTGGCAACGTCATATATGTTTCTACCTTTTGGGCAACCGAGAAAGATGCTGTCATAGCCTCCCCATAGCTGTTAACGGCTCTTTGAATGAAAACAAATCCAAATGACACAATAAACTGCTGCAATGCCATAGGAAAGCCTGCTTTCAAAGTCTGCTTTGCAAGCTGCTATTCAAAGGTAAATTCATTTAGTTTCCAACGAAACATAGGGTACTTCTTCATCATGTAAATAATACCCACTACACAGGAAAAAGCCTGTGCAATATCTGTAGCAATAGCGGCACCGGCTACCCCCATATTCATGCTATAAACGAATATAATATCCAGCACAACATTGACCACACCGGCAACTAGCAGAAAATACAATGTCGCTTTGCTGTCTCCAATTCCCCGAAGAATAACGGCTACAATATTATGCCCAAATTGAAAAATAAGTCCTGCCGCATAAATCTTGAAATAGGTATCAGCCATGGGAATCAGACTTTCCGGCGTTGCCAGGATATGTTCAAGAGCAAACCGACTGATTATAATGCCTGCCTGCGCATATCGTCCTTTTTGTCTGCTCCAAAAAGCTGTGCAATCAGTATGCAGGCTCCCGCCGAAAAACCATTGGCCAACGCCAGAAATGCCATTGTGAGAACACCGCAGGCACCAACCGCTGCCAGAGGAGTTTCTCCGGCAAAATTGCCTACAATGATGGTATCCACTGTGTTATAAAGCTGTTGGAGCAATAACCCTTAAAGTATTGGCATCATAAAGGATAGGAACCCTTTCCATGGCGCTCCTTGTGTTAATGATTTATTTTTATCCGCTATTTATAGTTGATATATGCCGCCTTGACTATCAGACAGAAAATAAAAAAAAGAGCAGACTCCAGATATAATCTGTTGTCTGATCTATTTTACATTTGAGCATTTCTATTACTATGTAAGCATTATTTTAGGCAAACTTTTTTGATTTGTTATTGTCTCTTCCATTTACATAATAAATTTTTCTGAGCTTGCTACTGCCCTGATCCAAATAAGATTTTCACATATATTAAGATAATCAGTACGTTTTACACTAAAAATAGTAAGATTAAGAAACTACTTGATTCATCATCTACTTTGTAACCGTTCCACAATTGTTTGTTTTTTTAATTGGTTGATTGTTGAGAAAGAAAAAATTACTTGAATAACTAACATAGTTACTGAGTATGTCAACATTTCCCAAATCGGAAACTGATACTTAATATCTCCAAATACACTCATACTATTAAACACTTTGCATATAGCGTATCCTACTAATGATCCTATTATAATAGCAAGAATTATTGCACCCACAGTATATAACAATCCCTCTATTAACAAAATATTTGAGAGTTGTTTATTTCCCAAACCGACTGCCTGTAAGATAGCAAATTCGTGTTTTCTTACAAACACATTGGTAATAAGTGTATTCAGCAAATTTATAAATCCAAACACTCCTATAAACATTATAAATATAAAAACAGGGATACGATAATTTTCTAAAGCCTTTTCGTACTCTTCTATCCATGTATTTAAACTTGTAATATATACATTCCCTGTATTAGAAAATATTTTTTCCACTTCTTCCATTACAATTTTTGTCATATTCTCATCAACATCAATAACTACTTGATAATTCAAATTATCAATAGATACAATATCTGATAGTATATCTGGTGCTGTAAAAAGACTACTATATCCATTATATGGCATATTAGAATCAATTATTCCCATTATCTTAGCAGTGTAAACACTCTCATTGGAAAGATTTATAGACACTGTATCTCCTACTGCAACCTCCCATCCAAATATATCTTTCCACTGAGGGGTATTCGTTATAATAATTCCATCATTTTCAGACAACTCCTGAATATCAACAGTTCCGGTAATTAAATATTTTTCTAATAACTTTTGGTCATCTTCCGTCATTGCAGTAATAACCATAGGTTCCATATATCCTGTCGGTATATTCACATTCAAGACAGTTCCCTTGTACTCTTTTAAACTATCGACACCCACCAAGTTCTTTATATTATCCACAACCTCTGATGAAAGCAAATTGTTTTCTTGAAGCTCAATATATTGACTACTCGGATATGCTTGCGGACCAAAAGCGCCTAATTCAACACTAATTTCCCCATATGGAAAGTTTTGACGAGCCATCTCTCTTGGATCAATGGAATTAAAATAAGCTGAACTTCCCATTAATAAAATACCCGAAACTCCCAAAGAGCATACTGTCAACAAAAATTTCTTTTTATTTCGACCACAATTTAATAAAGCCAATCTACCAGATGATAAAGTTCTATGCAATTTTTTAGAATATTTATCACCCCTGCTATCATCAGTAATATACTTTAATGCCTCAATCGGTGTAACCTTAGATGCGATTTTTGCTGGTTTTATTACTGCCAGCATAACACATATATACATATATATAGCAGCAATTATTGCAACAACTATTGCAGTCTTAACTTTTCCACCCGCTGGTACAAGTATATATCCTATAACTTCACCTAAAATTATGCCGATTGGAATACCAATATACGCAATGTAATTACCTTCCCTTAATACCATTCTGCTGATTTGCTTCTTAGATGCTCCAATAGTTCTTAATTTTCCATACTCATTTGTTTTCTGAGTTACCGAAACATAAAAAAGGCTATAAATAACAAGTGCGCACGCTGCAGCAACTATACTGCTAACCACAAGTATAACCATCATGTATTGCGAACTTCTTTGCTGAATAAGAGAGAAGAAATTTGTCGAAAATGTTATCTGTTCCTGATCTAACTTATATTCTTTTGCAATATTGGATATTTCATTTTGTATTGCTGCTTTTGACCATCCCTCTGTATACACCACGTTAATATAGGCAGAATATAAAGGATTACTAATATTTCTTTCTATCAGTTCATTTGAAACATATATTGAATAATTCGAATCCTGAACTGGTAAAATACCACATGTTACAAATTGCTGATCTCCATTTCCCAAATCTAATGTGATATTATCGCCTATTTCTAATAATAAATCAGCTTGATCTAAAAAGGATTGCGTTACTGCTATTTCATTATATTTATTCGGCAACCTACCATTTATATTTGGATACTTACCTAGTTGTAAAAGATTTTCATCCATAGTTCGTACAATAACAGAACGCCCATCATAATTAAGTACGCCCAGTAAGTAGCTTAAACCAACTTTTAGGCGTTCATCCTTCTGTATATCACTTGCTGTATCACTATCAAGTTCACTAAAAGCAGCCTGATAACTTCCAACAGCAGCTTTTAATGATTTTATTTGAGTAAAGAAAAAAAATACTGATACAGACACAATCAAACATGAAGCTAAAGCAATTATAACAATTAGAAAGATATTTCTTCCTTTATCTACGTTTAGGTTTTTTTTTGATA
>JAIEEY010000065.1 GCA_029067205.1 Lachnospiraceae bacterium | reverse complement strand
ACACAGTACAGTCTGGCGATTGACCGTCAGAATGCAAAACTGGGTGATTTCTATAATCCCCATCACGAAGGGATCATGCGGATGATCCAGATGACAGCGGATAATGCTCATAAGCATGGGAAATGGGTAGGTATCTGTGGAGAACTTGGCGCAGATTTAGAACTCACAGAGCGTTTTTTGCGGATGGGAATTGATGAGCTTTCCGTATCTCCTTCCATGGTTCTCAAACTGCGTAAGAGAATCCGGGAGATTGACTTGCAGTTATAGGGAGGGCTGGTTTGATGCGTATGACAGTTTCCTGACAGATGTGTTTTTCGGGCAATAAGGAACCAGGGGTCCTAAGTATCACAAAGAATCGTCATACTGTAAATTTAATCGGTGTGCAGTATAAATTATCAGAAAGGAAGAAATCAATATGGCAAAGAAACAGACAGCAGGCAGGGACAGGCTGGGCAGCCTGGCTCCAAAATTCGCAGAACTGAATGACGATGTGTTGTTCGGGGAGGTATGGTCAAGGGAGGAACAGCTATCGGCCCGTGACCGCAGCATGATCACGATCGCGGCATTGTTCTCGGCGGGACTGTACCCCCAGCTGAAATCCCATCTGGCCCTTGGGAGGGAGCATGGGATCACAAAGGAGGAAGCAGTGGAAATGGTAACACAGCTGGCATTCTACTGCGGATGGCCGAAAGCATGGAGTACATTTCCGATGATTGAGGAAGTATATGGAGAGGAGGAGCATTGAAATGAATGATTTTATTTATTCTTATCCCACAAAGGTATATTTTGGGCAGGGAGCAACGAAAAAGGCATTGACGGCGGAACTGTGGAAATTCGGTAAAACCGTAATGATTGCTTATGGAGGAGGTTCCGTAAAACGAAACGGCATATTTGATGAAATCTGCGGTTTATTAAGAGAAGCAGGAAAGGAAATCGTTGAATTTGCGGGGATCATGCCCAATCCGACTTATGCAAAGGTGCAGGAGGGCGCTGCCATTGTGAGGGAAAAGCAAGTTGACTTTATTCTCGCTGTGGGCGGCGGCTCCGCCATTGACTGCTGCAAGATCATTGCGGCCCAGGCGGTCACGGAGGAAGACATCTGGAACATGGAATTCATGGAGCACAGGTATCCCACGGAATTTGTGCCCATGGGCGCAGTGGTCACAGCCTCCGGTACAGGGGCCGAGATGAATAACGGGGCGGTCATCACCAATGAGGAGACTGAGCAGAAAGCCGGCGTACTGGGCGCCCATGCGGCTTTTGCGGTCTTAGACCCTGCATATACAATGTCGTTGCCGATGAAGCAGGTGCTCTCTGGTGCATTTGATACCTTAAGCCACTGCATGGAAACCTATTTCGGCAGCCCCCGGGAGATTACCCTATCAGATGAGATTGGGGAGGCTGTGATGCGTAATGTCATCCGGAATATCCGTGCTCTGCTGAAAGATACAGAGGATATGAACGCCAGGAGTGAGCTGATGTGGGCATCCGCCATGGGTGAGAACGGGATACTGAAGATCGGCAAGGTGACGGATTTTCAGGCGCACCAGATCGAGCACCAGCTGGGTGCTTATACGGACTGCAACCACGGGCAGGGGCTTGCAGTGATCCATCCGGTTCTTTACAGGCATATGTACTGTGACGGCGTGGATCAGTTTGCCCGTTTTGCAGAGAATGTGTGGGGCATTTCCAAAGAGGGAAAGTCCATGGAAGAACTGGCGGAGGCGGGCGTTCAGGCGCTTGCGGATTTTGTGAAAGAGATCGGGATGCCCACTTCCTTTAGGGAAATGGGAATCACGGACAAGAGTGTGCTGCGAAAAGTGGCAGATACCTGTAATCTGACCGCTGGCTGCTGCAGGAAATTGTCCAGGGAGGAAGTGTTCCAGATTCTGGAGGAATGCTGGTAAGGAATCGTTGCGAATCATACGATATAAATTTTTTGCCTGGAAGAAGGGGCATACAATGATGAAGGAAGTCACAGAAAAAGAAATTTTTGAGACACTGCCAGTTCATAAGGCAGTAGCAGCTCTGGCAATCCCTACCATTATCAGCCAGATTGTCAGTATTATCTACAATCTGGCTGATACATTTTTTATTGGCCAGTTGGGGAATCCCTATATGGTGGCGGCTGCTACTTTGGTTTATCCGTGGTTTACCCTGCTGACGGCATTGGGCAACTTATCTTTTGCTTCCATGTGCCGCTTTTAAAGTTTTTGAGCGCCAGTGAAGAAAATATAATATTTGCCGGAACCTATCTATTCTGGGTGGTTGTTCTGGGAGGAATCCCTACGATGATGAGTATGACGCTGGCTCATTTTTTGCGGTGCGAAGGGCATGCGAAACTGGCAAGTACAGGAATCATGCTGGGAGGTATACTGAATATGGTACTGGATCCGGTTTTTATCTATGGATTACATATGGGATTTACTGGTGCGCCGGTTGCCACCGCCCTGTCAAATCTGATTTCCATGCTGTTTCTTTTAACTTGCTTTCTGAAGTTGAGGGGAAAAACAACATTGTCTTTATCGCCATATGATTTTAGACTGCGGTATGCAGGACCGGTTTTTTCGGTGGGAATTTCCTCGGCTCTGACATCCGGGCTGGCTACATTGTCTAATATGACAATAGTAAAACTGGCATCCGGGTATGGGGATATTTCCGTTGCCGCCTATGGGATTGTGAAAAAGATAGATATGTTTCCGCTTGGTATCAGTATGGGGCTTTGTCAGGGATTTATGCCGCTGGTGGGATATAACTATGCTGCAAAAAACTATCGCCGTATGAGGGAGGTTTCTTTTTTTTCATGGAAGACGGCGCTTTTTATTGCGCTGGGATTTGTTGTCTGTTTTGTGGGATTTGCCCCATGGCTTTTACGGGTATTTATCAGAGACAGCCAGACAAGCCTGCTGGGGACAGCCTTTTTGCGGATTGCCTGCCTGGCAGTTCCTTTCACATCGGTAAATGCACTGATTATTTATACGCTGCAGGCAATGGGGAAAGGCTTTCAGTCAGCGCTATTAACATTGTGCAGACAGGGGCTCTTAAATATTCCATTACTGATCTTAATGAATAACATATTTGGATTATATGGGATGATTTGGACTCAGCTGGTTATTGAATTACTGATGCTCCCGGCTACGTCCGGTATGTATATGGTGACGTGGAAGAGGCTGGAATATGAAACAAAAAGTATAAAAGTAAATTAATTACAGGGAGGAGTGGTATATTGATGAAGGTATTATTGATAAATGGAAGTCCGCACCAGAAGGGATGCACATACACAGCGTTATCAGAGATAACAACAACATTGAATGAAGCGGGGATTGAAACGGACATCTATTGGATTGAAAACCAGCCAATCCGTGGATGTATCGGTTGTTATCAGTGCGCAGAGAAAAAGGAATGTGTCTTTAAGGACAAAGTAAATGAGTTTACAAAACTTGCACAGGAATATGATGGATTTATTTTCGGCTCTCCAGTATATTATTCCGGGATGAATGGAAGCCTTATGAGTTTCATGGACAGGGTATTTTTTTCTGCGTCCAAAAGGGAACCCCATCCATTTTTGCTTAAGCCTGCAGCAGCTGTGGTTTCAGCAAGACGTGCCGGGACAACTTCTGCGCTTGACCAGATGAATAAATATTTTCTGCATGGACAAATGCCGGTCATTTCATCACGTTATTGGAATATGGTTCATGGAAGCACGCCGGAAGAGGTTCGAAAGGATGAGGAGGGCTTACAGATCATGCGTGTTTTAGGAAGAAATATGGCATGGTTTCTGAAATTGAAAGAGGCTGGAGAAAAGGCTGGCATTCCACTGCCCTGGCAGGAGGAGATACGGGTTGCCACGAACTTTATCAGAGATTGAAGGTGATAGATGTGGATAAGAAAGTGTGGATGATTACAGGGTGTTCATCGGGAATAGGATACGGTATTGCAAAGGCGGCATTAAGTGCTGGAGATTATGTGATGATGACAGCAAGAAAAACGGATTTACTTTCCCAGCTTTCATCGTTATATCCAAAGCAGGCCGTAGCGATGAAACTGGATGTGACCGATACAGTTGAAATGGACAATGTAGTAGAGGAAACTCTAAATCATTTTAGCCGGATTGATGTACTTGTCAACAATGCCGGATATGGATATCGTGCTGCTATAGAGGAAAGTGAGGATGATGAGATTCAAAAACTATTTGATGTAAATGTATTTGCTCCGGTTCGGCTGATCAAGCGGGTTCTTCCGGCCATGAGAAAGCAGAAGCATGGACTGGTTATCAATATTACGTCCATCGGTGGTATCCGGGGTGCAGTCGGTAATGGGATGTATTCCGCTGCAAAGGGCGCAATGGAACTTGCTGCAGATACGCTTTACAAAGAATGTGAGCCTCTGGGAATTAAGGTAATGATGGTAGAGCCGGGGGCTTTCAGGACAGCTTTCTACGATAATCTGAGAGGGACAGCGGAGAATATCGGAGATTATGCCAGTACGGCAGGAAAATGGCACATTGAAAATATGAAAAATATGAGAAATCAGCCGGGAGATCCTGAGAAAGCGGGAGAGGTTCTGGTAAGACTGGCAGAAATGGCAAATCCGCCAAAGCATTTTGCCATGGGAAGTGATGCAGTAAAGATTATAGAGGCTGAATATACAGCCAGGCTGGCAGAACTAAAGGAGTGGTCAGAGTTTAGCAGTCAGACAGATTTTTAAGATATAAGGGCAATCTTATATGAAGCCAACGGTTTTTACAAGCTTTATGCGGTAAGATAGAAGATGGCAGGTATAAAAACGAAAAATTGATTGTTGGAGGTAATGGATTTTGTTGAAAAAAATAAATAGTATTTTGAACGTAATAATTGGGTCATCCATTGGTGTTTTTATCGGACATGGAATATATGTATTCTGGGATTACAAGACACATCCCGATTTATATGCTATGCAGTCTGCTCTGTGGTACACAAGCATTTTAGTTTATGGTTTATTTACGATTGTTGCTTTGATAGTGGGCATTATGATAAAGCTAATTATTCGGCGTAAATTAAAACAGCAATAAATTCCCGTTTGTCTAAACAACCATTACCACAACTGAATAAGTAGCACAGCGTCAGAGCGTATAGAAATCACAATGTCTAAGCGCTCTATTTTTATGTAAAGGAGTAGAGAATGAAGAAAGCAGGCACCACCAAGAGAGCACAGGGAGATTATGTCCTTGACAAATCGTTCTGAACGTATCATTTAGATAAAACCCAAAGGTATATACTGCATAACGAATCGAGACTTCTAAAGGTGTCTCGATTTGTTTATTATATAAGTCAGAAGGAGCCGGTTTAGTCAAGTCGGTATATTTGAAAGGAGTATGGTGAAAATATGAGTATTTTGTTTATCAACGGAAGTCCCAACAAGGAGGGAAATACTGCAAGGCTGGCCGGAAAGCTGCTTGCGGGGAAAGAGTATCAGACATTGCATTTGGTGGATTACAAGCTGTACAGCTATGGGCAGAAGTTTGAGGATGACCAGTTTGCGGAGATTGTAGAGGAGATGAAAAAGGCGGAAGTGATCGTAATCGGTTCACCGGTCTACTGGCATAACATGAGCGGCTCCGTCAGGAATCTGCTTGACCGTTTCTATGGTCCTGTCAGCCAGGGTGCATTGTCTGGAAGAAAATTTGTATTTCTGTTTCAGGGGGCAGCGCCGGAAAAATGGATGCTGGAAAAGGCAGAGTATACAATGAGCCGTTTTGCGCGGATGTATGGTATGGAATATGTGGGAATGGCATCGGACAGTAAAGAGGCGGAAAAAATTGAAATTTAGAGGAACACAAGGTAATACAGGAGGAAGACGATGGATAAACGAATATTGGGAAACGGATTGGAAGTATCAGCGGTTGGGCTTGGCTGTATGGGGTTCAGTCACGCCTATGGCGCGCCGACTGACAGGGATGAAGCGATTTCCATGATTCATAGTGCATATGAGATGGGATATACATTTTTTGACACGGCGGAGGTTTATGGAACCACGGAGGACCCCCATCAAAATGAGGAGCTTGTGGGAGAGGCATTGAAATGGGTTCGCGGGCAGGTACAGATCGCCAGCAAATTTGGAATCCATTTTGATATGGACAGTTCCCAGGTGAATCATCCTTTAGTGCCGGATTCCAGACCTGAAGTGATCCGTTCCTCCGTGGAAGGTTCGCTGAAACGCCTGCAGACAGACCATATCGACCTGTATTTCCAGCACAGGATCGACACTGCGGTGTCACCGGAGGAAGTGGCGGGAGTCATGTCCGAACTGATCCGGGAAGGAAAAATCTTGCATTGGGGAATTTCTGAGGCGAATGAGGAATATCTTCGCCGGGCGCATGCCGTCTGTCCGGTAACGGCTGTGGAAAACCGTTATTCCATGATGGCAAGGCAATATGAGGAACTTTTCCCTGTGCTGGAGGAACTGGGAGTCGGGCTGGTGGCATTTTCCCCCATGGCGAATGGCTTCCTGACAGGAAAATATGGTAAGGACGCACAGTTTGATAAAAAATATGATTATCGCAGCAATATGCCGCAGTTTACGAATGAAGCCATTGACAAGAACCAAAAGCTCCTGGAGCTGCTAAGTACGATAGCGGAAAATAAGAATGCAACGCCCGCACAGATTTCCATGGCGTGGATGCTGTGTAAAAAGCCTTGGATCGTTCCGATCCCCGGCACGAGAAAACGGGAGCGCATGGAGGAAAACATGGCTGCCGCTGATGTAAAATTGACAGCGGAGGATGTAAAGGTTCTGGATGATGCGTTAAACCGGATGGAGATGTCCGAGGTATTCGGCGGTTCCAGGATTGTAAAAGCAAATGATGAAAAATAAGTGAATGGAGGAATTGATAATGAGAAAGAATTTTGGAAAGAAAACATGGTTTTACCCGCTCCCGGTTTTGATTATCGGAAGTTACGATGAAAACGGCAGGGCAGATGCCATGAATGCTGCATGGGGCGGCATTTACGACAGTGACAAGGTGGTGCTGTGCTTAAGCGAAAACCATCAGACAACACAGAATATCAAAGCAAAGGGTGCATTTACAATCAGCTTTGCAGATGCAGCGCATGTGAAAGAGGCTGATTATGTGGGACTGGTATCGGCAAAGGAAACTGTGGACAAAATGGAGAAGGCAGGTTTCCATACCACAAGGAGCGAATTCGTGGATGCGCCGTTGATCGACGAACTTCCCATGGCATTGGAGTGCAGGCTTATAAAGGTCAGTGAAGATGGAAATATCATTGGTGAGATTGTCAATGTAAATGCCGATGAGAAAATTCTGGACAAGGGCGGGGTGATCGATACGGCAAAGCTGGATGCCATTTCTTATGACCCGGTAAACAATGCGTATATAAGGATGGGTGAGAAGGTCGGGAATGCCTTTTCAGATGGGGCGGAATTAGGATAATGAGGAAGAAGGGAGAAAATAGTATATGGAAAGACCTTATGTGATCTGTCATATTTTAAGTTCCCTGGATGGGAAGATAACAGGTCCGTTTATGAGAACGGAGGCGGTGGGTGAACTTGCTACGGAGTATGGAAAATACCGTACAGAACTGAATGCGGATGCATGGCTGTATGGAACCACCACCACAAAAGAGTTTACCGATTTCCGCAGTCCTGTTCTGGAAGAAAACTGTGAAGTGCCGGAGGGGGATTTTGTTGCGGATGACAGGGCAGAATTATATTATATCTCAGTGGATGTGGACGGGGAGATCAGATGGGAGTCAGGAACCTTCCGAAACAAAGGGAGAATGCCGGCCCATGTGATCGAGATCCTGACCGCTTCCACACAGGCAGCTTATAAAGCGTATCTGAGGAAAACGGGTGTTTCTTACATCATTGCAGGAGAGAAAAAGCTGGATTGTGAGGCAGCAATGAAAAAGCTGTATGAACTGTTTCACATTGAGAAGATATTGATCTGCGGTGGCGGCATTGTCAACTGGAGCTTCCTTCAGGCAGGCATGGTGGATGAACTGAGTCTGTTCCTGGCACCGGTAACGGACGGCAGCAGCGGTTCGGCATCTTTATTTACACAGGTTTCATCCCTTACGGAAGGAGAACCGGTGGAATTCCTGTTAAGGGAGACGGAAAAAATAGGTGATGGGGGAGTGCGCCTGAATTATCTGGTAAAAACAGAAAGACAAAGTTAAAACCATAAGGTATAAACTGAGAAACAAAAAGGAACTTGTGATGGAGCTGTTTTCATTTTATAATAAAACTTAGATTATAGAATCTGCGAAGCGGTTTCTATAATAAATCTATAAGTGATGAAATCATATGAGACGGAGGAATTATCATGGAATATGTAACATTATCAAACGGAATAAAAATGCCAATCCTGGGATATGGTGTTTATCAGGTGACAAAGGATGAGTGTGAGCAGTGTGTGCTGGATGCGCTGGATGCGGGCTATCGGAGCATTGACAC
>JAIEEY010000064.1 GCA_029067205.1 Lachnospiraceae bacterium | reverse complement strand
TTTTTGGTTTCCATATCCATCTCTGTAGCAATTAGTGTTTCTTTTTCCTTTTCAAGTTTTGAAATCAGACTTTTATCTATAACCCAGGAATCTGTACTTTTAATCAAATACATTGCTGTAACACTCATGGCCTTTTCAAATTTTTCGAGCCATTTGCCCCCTGAAGTCAGATCCAGAACAAAAGCCTTGTATTCAGCTTCAGACTTCCATACTGGGTGTCTTCTTATCCTGCGCTCAAAAAACTCTTCACATAACTCACTATAAAATGGACTTTTCATTAAATAGATGATATCATCATCGCACAACAGAGAAATTGATATACCATTTTCAAATTGTTGTCCCTTCTTACTTAATGATTCTAATGAAAATAACTTTTTATTATCATCATCCATTTTTTCACTAAGGTAGCCAATAATATGCTGGAGTATATATGACTCATATAATACAACAGGATGCGTCTGAATCCATTTTCTCTCAGCATCATGGGCATATACAACATTTTCAATAACACTTATGGCATCTTTGTAATATGCTATTTTATATTTACCATTGTCTTTTGAGATTGTTAATGAAGATAGAAGACGTTGAAAATCAATATTTACTGTATCGAAACCAGTGATGTATGCATCTCGAATCAGGTAATCCAATTTGTCAACATCTATTACTTTGGAATTTAACATAGATATAAAGCAATTTTTAATGATATTTTCTGTTGTTCCTTCTGAATACTTATATCCCGTAATACAACGGGCAAAAAATTCTTTTTGTTCCACACCATCAAAAAAGATCTTAAATTCAGATATACCTATTATTGCACTCATGATCTCATGAGGCGCAGCAGCAGAACTTGATTCTTTTGGAATATCTTTTGAAAAGTTTTCATTGCCAATAGTATCTGTCAGTTTTTTATGTAAGTGGGTATAATCATAGTCTTTTCCAAGATAAAATCCCTCACCAGTATGAGAAAACGGAGCATGTCCTACATCATGCAATAAACATGCAAGCTTAAATACTTCTCCAATATTCTCTAAATCCAAAGACGGATTTATCTTATTTTTACCTCTTTCACCAGTTGGTTAACTGCTAATTCCCCTAGATAAAAGACTCCCATCGGATGCACAAAGCGATTATGAACTGCCGATGAATAGAGTGGGGAGTAGCTTGTCTGTATCACCCGTCGCAACCTTTGAAATACAGCCGTATCAACAATATTGGTCATATATTTAACAGGAATTTCTATATAACCATATATTGGGTCTTTCACTCTTTTGTACTGCTTCATTATCATACTCCCAATACTTGTACTGAACGTTGATTCATAAATGCTAATAATACATCCAGAGCCAAATATCCCCTAAACTGCTGAATTAAATCCCCTACTTCTTTATCAGCTTTTAACATGATCCCCTTTTTTCCGTTTTGTACACTTTCCTCAAAAAACTCAGAATAGCTTCTAAAAAGTGCATTTGTATTTTCTCTTGACAATATTAAAACCGCTTTTTCTCCGCTCTCTTTTAAAATCTGAACAACCTCAGCCCCATACATTTCAATCTCATTATAAGTTAGAAACCGTCGACTACCCCTTTTCAGCATCTCGATCATCGCATTTGCTGCTAAGTCTTCAATACCAATATAAAAACACATCTCGGCTACTCCTTTTTGTTTCTTTTTGACACCCAAGCCATAATTGCATGAAAGTAGTTTGCGTTTGAATTTCTATTTTTGCTATCCACAAAATTATATGCTGTTCACACTTAGATAATGTTATCCATTATATCATTTTTTCATACGATTTACAATTAATTATTCAGACCAATACGTAATCTATCATCTCACTCGTTAGGAGCTGTAGAGAAATAGACAAGTCAAGATGTGTCAGTTATTTTTCTACAGCTCCTAATCCCTATTCCTATTTTGATTACGGGCAGTCTGTTTGTGTTCAAAGAATTAAATAGGAATTTACTTTTGAAGTTACCGCGCCTTCTCATAATAATCCCGGAGAATGGGCTCCAGTTCCCGCCATTTATTCTCGTACCGCTGGCGGTAATCCTCCACGGTGAGGGAGGGGGTGATTACCTGTTCCTTCCCACGGTACTTGACTGTATGGGGCTTAAATACATCGGAATCCGGGTCCAGTCCGGAAAGACCGTCCAACAACTCCCTTCCCTCCTTCATGTTTCGCAAAATCACCGAACTGGCGGGCAATCCTTCCTTAGGTGGCACAAACGCATGGATATCCGCCCCATGAGCCAGCAGCTCGTCCAACACCGCCTTAAGCATCTCCCGCAACTGACGATTCTCGGTCTTGCTCTCTTCCACGTAGTAACTGGGATAAGATCCGCGGGCAAATTCGTCATACTGATCCACGGCGTGCTGCCAGGCGCTGCGACCGCCGGGTAACGTCGTTTGATTGGGGTCCATCCCCATATCCAGCAGGCGGCGCAGAAGCAGGAAGTAGCCTTTGCTCCGCTCCGGACCAGGGCCTACAATATTGCGTGCCCGCATAAAGCACTGGCCAATCGCATCGTACCAGATCGGTGCGGAAAAATTGGAGCCGTAAGGGTTGATTGCATCCCGGAAGTTTACGTCCGCCCCTCGGTCCAGCAGCAGGTGAGCTACCTCCAGGTTATCGCTCTTGATAGCCACCATCAATGGAGACTGGCCGTCGTCCTTCTTGGGCGGCGCCTTGGCGAGACAGGCGATCAGATCAGGGTTTTTATCCAGAATCCTGGCCACTTCGTCCAACTTGCCCTGACGAATAGCAACAAACAGTTTCTTCATGCTTCCTCCTCCTTTAATTGTTCGGATAAAAGATTACATTATAAACTGCACAGGGTTTATCCAAATCATTGTGGTATGCGTGGGAAATATCTGCCCCAAACCGTATGGACTGCTTTTCCTGCAAAAGCACTTCCCTCCCGCCAATCTCCATTTTCAGTCTTCCCTGCACCAGAAAGACATATTCCTCCACCTCCGCCACATGGGGAAGCGAGCTGTGCCGCACACCTGCATCAAACTCAATATAAAATACTTCCACATTCCTTACTGGGTCAAAGGGAAACAGCGGGTATGCCCTCATCGCACCATTTTCTTCTGTAATTACATCTTTTCTGTCGAGCCCGGCAACCATATATTCCGCTTCCTGCTGTTTACAGAAAAAGGATAATGGTATCTTAAGCCCTGTTGAAATCTTCCACAATATGTTAATGGTAGGCGAGGACTGCCCTCTCTCAATCTGACCTAACATCGGCTTGCTTACACCCGTCAGTTCCGCAACATCATCCAGCGTGAGCTGTCTTGTGTTCCGGATTTCTTTCAGTCGCATTCCTATCTTCAATGAAATCTGTTCCATGATACCTCCTTGTATTTGTTTTCACATACAAAATATATTATAACATATGTGAAGAGAAAAGAAAAGAGCCAGTGAAATGCTGCCCATAGACCAGTAGCTGATCATGAGAATGATATCCTCGTTCCCCTGATTCCAATTTAGCCATTCAAACAGGGTGACCACATAATATTTCAAATCTAACACTTTGTTTAAAGAAATGATTATATATTCTCCATATTATCATTTGTGACAAATTCCCTTCACTGCTAATACGGATTGAACATAATCGCTGCGCAATGGCCTGATCAGGTTGTGTCGCAGCAATTTTGTTCAATCCGTATTTGTGATTATTGCTTTGCTTTAATTGGGATATAATAGTCCATCTGTTCATATCCCATTATTTTTTGCACAAGCGGTGATGTGATAATATTTCCTAACTCAGGACGCGATTCATCACGTTCAAACCCATTTTCACTTAGGAACTTATCCATCTCTGTATTCATAAGCTCTTTATCTGTTTTTTGATCTATGTCAGTTGCAACAGCATAAAGACCACCTTGGAACGCTATTATTTCCAATTCTGGTGGAACCGTCATCCCCTCTTCAAACATATACAGCCAAACAAAACCATCTCCTTCCCAATACAGGAAATCCCTTGGAAAAAGGCTTCGCTTCTGCGAAGAAAACCATTCCTCAAACAGTGGAAAATTTCCTTCTCCAAACATACCTTTTCCCGAAGAAACCATCTTGCATGCGGGCATTTCATAAATTCTTATACTTTGCATATAAACCTCCTCTAAATCACGTTTTTCCGAAATCATATTTACTGCAGTAAACATTTTCAATATACCACAGCAACATTGCAAATAATGAACTTTTTTTATCATTTTTTCAAAGGCATATAGAATTCATAAAGACAATATTCACCATCAAATTCGTCTATATCTATTTTTTCCAGATGAATATCTGACGGTGGGTCATCTGTCTTGCTATATCTGTGTATGGCATCATACATATCATGTGCAGTTTCCTGCGAAATCTCCCTGTAATGATGCCTGCCAATGTAATGAAATTTTACGCAGGAATATCCTCCAAAAGAATCTACCTTCATTCCTTCTGGAATTTTGTTCCGACAATTACCCTCTACTGCGGTCATATATTTTGAATAAGAATATTCTGTTCCAAGATGGCGCGTCAGTCCGTAAAATACATGATTGTTTGCAACGCCATGGATTGTTTGCCTTTGATTATCCCAAAATTCTAACGCAACTTTTGGACAGAGCCACATTGAGTCACGATAAGGAATATCATGTTCCACTCCAATAAGCGAGATTTCGGGAAACATGACCAACTCAGGACCGAATAATAAGCCGTTGCTACAGACATATCCAAAATCATGAATGGGTGGAGTGATATTAAGAATAGGGCGTGTCATGCGGTATTTTCCAGGAGTAATACCAAATTCAGCCTTAAATGCCCGAGAAAAAGATTGCTCATATTCAAATCCACAAGCCATAGCAATTTCCAATATACTTTTTCTTTGGTCAAGTAAAATCGGCAAACTGTTGGTAAGTTTTCTTTTTCGAATATAGTCGGCTACTGAGATACCATACGCAAATGTGAAAAGCCTGTGCAGATGTGACGCAGAAAATCCGGCAGATCTGGCCGCATCATCAATATCTATTTTCCGATTCAGATTTTCTTCAATATATTGAAAGAGCATTTTAAACATATGAGATTACCTCTCCTACAAATGGCATTGACGCATAAAAATTTAATATAAAAAACTGCCATTTTATGGTAAATTGCGAGATAATAAAAGTAGCACCACAAATATTTTTTCGCAAGCCCATAAAGGAGAGGAGGTTTTACTATGAAAGAAAGAACAAGAGTAACAAGAAGAGCAGCCAGGGAACTCCTACAGCAGCTGAATCTTGCATGTGAACTTGCCAGATGATCAGACATTTTTTCCCTGATCCGATTCCGCCGTTAAGAGAGCTTCCAGATCTGAGACACCAGAGTTTTGTCACATATCCCTGCATCGTACTGATTATGACACGTATCCTTTCCTCTGTCTAGTTTCTACCCCCTCCGTGTCCAATTTTAGTTTACCACTTCAATATGATAACAAATCGCCAAACCCCCGTTGATCTAATTCATTTTCAGCCAGGAGACAAAGTATGTAAAATTCTGTTTCAGCTTTATTCATACTTGGTATCCGAATAGGGTATTGAATAAGTTTTTCCTGATATTCTTTTCCAATATCCATATTTATGCCCTGTATATCTTTAAATTTTGTCTTTATTGCATAGGATACATGTCTTTCATCAGCACCTATTACAAAAGCTACTTTTCCATCAAATAGAAATAACCTCATTGCTTCTAACGTATCCAAAATAGTATTAGGACTGCAGCGATCCAATTCATCCACAAAAATGACAAGTTTCTCAATTCCCGACTCCTCTACCAATTGTGCAAATTTTTCTCTAAACTCTTTTATATCTTCTCTTAGTTCCTTATAATCCAATTTCTCTTTTATATCTTTAATTACTGCTTCTTCATCTATTTCTCCCAAAGCTTTTTTCGATTTTTTTATAACAGATTTCATCGTCAGATTGGCAATAGAACCGATTCCACCTGTTAATGCCAAATCCATCCCAAATTTTATTCCATCCTTAATGAGTTTAAATTTATCAACACTCTGATAGAGTGCCCTTATTATTTCAAGCGCTGTTCCCTGCAACGTGCGGTTTTCTTTTATTCCGTCCAATATTGATGATAAAATTGCCGTCTTTGCATCATCGTAGCTCTCATATAACCAACCATTAAATAATAAGCAAACCGTATCATCGTTCTGCCCTTCCAGCTTTTTTTTACACATATGCATCAGACTCGATTTGCCGCTTCCCCAGTCACCATACAGACCAATACACGATGGAAGCAATTTTTTGTTATTTATAGTATCAGTCATAATATCAACAATATATCCATAATCTAAGTAATCAATTTCTGTTTCGCTATCTCTCCACATAAGTTCCTCCATAGTTCAGTCTGACCATACATTTTTCTATATTCATTCTTCAGCCAAATTCACTTTGTTCCTTATTTCTCCCACCAACTGATAAACCGTTGTACATGGACACATTTCGGATGGGATAGTTTTTCCTTCCCGTATACATTGCTCATATTTCTGCCTTGCTATTTGAAGTGCTTTTTCTTCATCTCCTGTCCGGAAGATTTTTTCATATAATCCTGAGTCCGCCTTTGAATACTTCTGTCCGGTTTTTCTTTGAAAGACCTTTTCAAACTCACTACAGCATACCCAGGATTCCATAATAGCTGGCATTGCACCATAATAAGAATGCATCCAGATTTCAAAGCATGGATTCGACCAGCCCACTCTTATGCCAAAAGATTCGGCTTCTTTGATAATCTCGTCAAAATCTTTCACTTCATCCCGGTCAAACACAATCCATGGTATGCGGTATTGCGCATCATAAGCTGTCATTGCAAGGCATTTATCAATCATTGCCCTTGTCTTGGTTTCCACTACCTTGATCACCAATTTATTTTGTACTTCTTTTGGCAGTTCTTTATGCAATCCCTGAAAATAACATCTCTCCGTGGCCTCTGTATCTGTAACAACCAGATAATACCCCAGTTCCGGGATCATTATGGGAGGACGCTGTTCCCTGGGTTTTCGATTCCCAGTCCTGTCTTTTCTTGCCATGCTTGTCACTCCTCCTTAAAGATGTCAATACTTTTCAACGTCGGAATCGCACCATACTTGCCAATCAGATAATTTTTTTCATAACTCTCATCCTTTCGGATTCTGGCTCCGGATTCGTCTACAAAATCTGCCAGGGAATACAGTTTTGAAATTCCCTGCTCATCCTTTTCTGTAAACCACACCTCATCCCTACGCAAAAGCTGATTAGATAACTGCCATGTATCATGTGTTGTAAAAATCAACTGTGCATGCTTCGTGTTGATTTTCGGATTCAGGAAAGTAAGCAAAAAGTTACGAACCAGTAATGGATGCAGACGGGCATTCAGTTCGTCAATAAAAAATACACTCCCCTTTTCCAGAACATCCTGCAGCTCCGGGTACAAAGCAAACATTTTAAGCGTTCCTGCAGACTCCATACTCAACGGGATAGCTGCAAATGTATCAGAGTCTATTTTTTTATGCAATGAACTGATCTTATAGGTTTCTTCCTTACTATCCGCATCATGCGGAAGCTTTTCTATCTCAAAGTCCTTAATGTGTTCATCAAAGGATGCAAAGTATTCAATTACTTTCTTTTGTACGCTGTCATCATCAACAAATCCCTTTGGCAGACGGCGCGACAAAAAGAAGTTAGTAAATGGGTCCCCGAAATCAGCGAACTCATTTGCCATGAACCAGTCGCGGATATCTTTACACTTTGTTACTTTTAATTTAGCACCAAGGGAAACAATCAAAACCTGTTTTTCCAAAGCCACTTGAATATTATCCCTACTGCTTTTGGGAAGTCCGGACAAATCCAGTATATTTTCCTCAATGGAACGGTAAAATACGGAAGTATATTTACGTGCAGTCTTTGCCTTAACATTCAGCCATTCCTCCGTCACTCCGTGTCTGTCCACACAAAAACCATAATTGTATGTTTTTTCCGCCTTATCTCCCGGAATAGTAAAATATACTTCAAAACTGGACTCTGCATCATTTGAAACACTGTCGAATAAAAACGGTGTTGGCCTGTATTCCTCGAATTTCTCTTCCTCATCCCCATATTTAAAAGATTCAGCTACATAATCTGCCATATACCCGAATGCATTATATATATTGGATTTTCCACTTGCATTTGCACCATATATAGCCGCCATAGGCAAAATCTTATCATTTCCTTCTGAAACTACCCTGTCAGAAAACTCTGTCATCTTTGCGGCAGACAGATCCAATGTTGCCTCATCCCTAAATGATTTGAAATTTTTAAAATTAAATTGTATAAGCATGTTTGCACCCCACTTCTTTCCTTATATCCATTATACTGTATCTCTTTCATTCTTCAATACCCAAATTAGATTTTTTCTCACTTTAATGTATTTTATTCTGTTATTAGA
>JAIEEY010000063.1 GCA_029067205.1 Lachnospiraceae bacterium | reverse complement strand
CCTGAAGCTATGGGGTTGACCTAAAGGTTTCGCCTTAAGGCGAGGGTTTTAACCCCATTATACAGACAATAAAAATTTCACAATATTATCCGTTAAGGCATCCTTCAATTCTTTCTCGTTATAACCTTCTGTCATTGTAAGGAAATCAAAATTATAGGGATCTTTTGTCAATTCATTAGCTAAATCTCCTTGTGCTACCGGAAGCTGCTTATTAAAATTTGTAATTGCCTTTCCCTGTCGTTCATACAAATCCGTATCAAGCCAATTCAGTAAGACTGCCCTTGACCAATTGTTTTCAATGGTCTTTCTTACATAAAAAAGTGCTTTTTCAGTGTCCCCTTTGCATTTATCAATGATATATCTGTGATGTCCCCAAGGAATAGAGCATAATTCGTCTACAAGTTGTGGACTGATTTCATCATTGTCCAATTTTGCCACAACTTGTGGCAAAATTTCACCATTATCCGTTTTCGCCACAACCTGTGGCAAAATTTTGCTATACATTTGATAAAATTGAGTCATATATCTAAGATTTCTTGGCGAAAAACTCTTTTGGTCTGGCATCGCTGAAACCAAGTCCTTACTTAAGCTATCATAAAATTTACTTCCCCATCTACTCTCTGCGTGCATCTCAACCATGTCTTTTCCCAAAGACCAATAAAAACGTAACATTTCCTGATTCACTTTAGTAGCAGCTTTTACCTGCATACTTTTGAACCTTGTTCCTACACTTTGTATCCATTCTGCATATTGTTCATCTATTTTAATCAACTGGCTCATTTTCTATCATCACCACCTATGAAATATATAATTCCTAAAACCATAACTATTTAATCAATATAAGGATTGAATCATACAAATACAAGATTCAATCCTTATAATAATTGGTATTAAGGCTCAACCTATAGTTTCATATTTCACTTCCACGTACCAATTACGTACCAATTTCCCATAAACCCTTATGAAGATATAAAGACTTACATAGAAATCAAATCGTCCTCAACCCTAGTGTTTATCAGCTTTTAAACTACTTTATAGAGATACATAGATTTTCATGAAACAGCCCCGTAAATAACGATTCCTAATTTCATAACTTATCATACCTATCCGAAAATCCTTTATTTACAAGGGTTTTCGCCTTTCTCTATATTTTTACTACACAATCTACTACACAATTTTAAGGGCACTTTCGATTCTTTCTACCTCTTTGACCTTCTCATCCTCGGTTACATGGACGTATAAATTCATTGTAATACCTACATTGGAATGACCTAAAATCACTTGTAAAATCTTAGAACGCATTCCACCTTCAATACACCTGGTCGCCATCGTATGCCTTAAAACGTGCATTGAAAAACGTTCAATACCAGCTTTGTCACATAGTTTAAATAATGTAGTATCATAAGCTGAATTTTTTGTTGGTTCGCCCTTCCTGCAAAGAAACACAAATTCTTTGAACTGCATATTGATCACTTTGATTTCTCTTAACTTCTCTTTCTGCCTTTTCAAAATAGCAATCGCTTCTTCTGTCAAAGGTACATCACAATAACCAGATTTGCTTTTCGGTTCTCCGATTCGCCATTCCCCAACACTGTATCTATACTCCATACTTCTCTGTATGTGAATAACACGTTTTTCCCAATCAATGTCAGACCATTTTAATCCTATCAACTCACCTGTTCGTAATCCCGTCTGCAATATAAAGGCATATTGGTTGAAATTACTACTCTTCTTCGCAGTTTCAAGAATCTTCTTTTGTTCATCAATTGTTAATGCCCTGACTTTCTTTGGTTCTTTCCCAATATTATATTTTACAGCTTTTGTTACCGGATTTTTAAGTATTAAATCATTTTCAACAGCATCAGAGAACATACAGTACAATGCTATCCTTGTTTGATATATAGTAGATGTTTTGTATTCATCCTTCATCTGGTTCAAAACATTCTGACAGTGCATCGGTTTTACCTCAGACAATATCATATTACCGATACATCACTTATATTATGCTCAAACCGCTCTTTGTTATTTCTTATTGTATTTGGTCTTATACTGTCACCTTTTATTTTTTCGATCCAGTAATCAAACCATGCTGTTTCCGTCATATCACCAGATGCATTGATGCCACCATGTTCATCATTAAATTTTGCATCTGCATACCACTTAGACACTCCTGCAGCTTTAGAAAATATTTTTGAACCGATTTACCAGTTCTTTTACTTACAAATCGCGCTGTATATAAACCATACGTTCTTTGACAGAACCCAACTCCAAGCTCCTTGTCTTTTAAGTCTTTACCCATAAAATCAACTCCTTTCTGCTGTCTTCCAACAAAAAGAGTCTGATACAAGCTTATATTATAGCATATCATCTATCATTTTGGAATAATCAAATTGATTTTTCTGCTTAAATCTTATTCTAAATTTCCAGACTCTTTGATATGTACTGCTCAAACTCTTTCCTTTTTACCAGTTTCTTATTACCAACATATAATACAAAATCACATTTAGGCTGCTTTAAAACTCCTCTATTTTATTAATTCCTATGTTTGAATAAGCTGCTGCTTCCTTAATTGTTAAAGTCAATTTAAGCCAAAATGGCATCTCCAATGGCTTTGTTTCTGTCATTTCTGAAAAAATCACTCTCCAATTTTATATAAATTTCTCAACATCCCAATATACAATATAAAAGGCACTAACCAGATATCAGTGCCCATAGAACAACTATTCCGTATTCTCTTTTCATCATTAATAATCTCAAATAATCAATAAAACAAATAATAATCACACACAATAACGGGACAGAGATGTCAAACACACTCTCTGTCCACAAATAATAACTGACTGGCTTGTTCAGTATAGATTTTTAGAAACATATAATCAAGGTTTCCACTCCCAGATTCTTCATTTCTTCTACAGTAATGTGAATTTTCTCTGACAATTGTACGAGTTTGGTATCTTTCTTTGGCATATCTGGTTCTCCTGTTCATTTTGTCTACAGTGATTTTACCAGTTTCTGCCACTATTTATAATTCGTTTATCAGATAGCAGGCCGAAA
>JAIEEY010000062.1 GCA_029067205.1 Lachnospiraceae bacterium | reverse complement strand
AAGCAGAGGTGAAAAGACATTTTAGTAGTAACAAAAAAACGAGGAAATTCAAGGGGTTTGGGTTTCCGAGAGGACTCCTTATCTTTAATAGGTATCTTACTACCAAATGGCGGATTGGTCACAATTACATTGAAACATTCGATGGTGTTATGATTTCGCAATTCAGACTGATTAATCCCCAAAGTCTCTGCAAGTTTACTTCGGAACTCATCTGTCCATTCATGAGGCGGAAGCAAAGAATTTGTCTGAAAAATATTACCACTTCCATCATTATTCATAACCATATTCATTTTTGTAGCTTTTACAAGATCTGGATTGATATCAAAACCAAAATAGTTTAATGATGCCATTTCAGAAATTTTATCTTGAAATACACGCATCGTATCGCTATCCCAGTCTTCTTTCTTTATCCCAATGGAATCAGCAAATTTCTTTTCGAGCTGCATGATTACATGCGTCATAGCAGTTACCAAAAATCCACCTGTTCCACATGAACTGTCCAATACCTTCTCGTCAATTGACGGATTAATCATTTCGACTACCATCTTCATAACATTTCTCGGCGTAAAAAATTCACCTCGGTCACCACGAAGATTAGCACCAACTATTTCTTCATATGCCTTTCCTTTGATATCAATATTTGTATTTAATAAACTATACTTTTGCAGCTCACTCACAATATAGGCAAGACTGCGTGGTGACAATTTAATTTCATCATTTGCGTCAAAGATTTTTCCATGTTTCTTTTTCACTCTGTCAAAAATTTTAGAAATACGCTTGCGAACGGTTAACTGACCATCTGGATTGGAGCGTTCATCTGAAGTAGTATAAAATTCTAAGGGCGAAGGTATATTTCGCTCATCTTCAATCTTACAGAAAATCACCTTTAGCAGTTCAAAAAAAGCGGACTGTTTTTGCAATCCATCATTAATATGGATATGGTTATGACAGGTTTTAAAAACAAAAAGCAGATTGTCATCATAGGCATTTTTTAATGATGTTCTTTTTGGACGGTTAATATCATCCAAATTACCATCAGCAGAAGGTATATCATTGTAATCCATGAAATCAATTTGTCCTTTGTCATTTATAAATTTTCGAAATACTTCCTTTTGTTTTCCATTTGTCCACATTCCCCATTCGCAATTTGGACACACTGACATATATGATTTTAATTGCTCGACACCGCCTTTTGCATTTCGAGCATCAACTGTTTCCTTTTTACATTCAATAATCAATTTTACGTTTTCCTGTGTGTGACTGGAAGCTTTTTTGTCAAAGATAACAATGTCCGCACGAGGCTTTCTTGAACCAAGCTGTAATGTATATTCAATAGAAATCTGATCCAACGAATATTTATGTTCATTGACAAGACGCTTTTCAATTGTCTGTCTTACATATTCTTCAGGAGTATCATTGCGAAATTTGCCATCTATGTAATCACATATTTTCCCATCTGGAATAACAATTACTTTATTTTCACCCATTATTTTATCCCTCCATCCAAACATTTCATTATTTTTTATTGCCTTACTGCATTTTTCAATCAATGATTCTGATTAAATTATAGCACAAGTGTTCTGATATTTCAATGTGCATTGTTGCAATTCTTCAAAAATAATCATTCATGCACACTGACCACTCCATTCCTGATACAAAAGATAGCAGCCTGCGTCCGGTCAGCACAGTCTATTTTCTGAAAAACACTCGTCAGATTATTTTTCACAGTGCGCTCCGTGATAGAGAGAATTGACGCAATATCTTTATTAAAATGCCCAAGCGCCACCAATTTCAATATTTCCATCTCTCTGTTTGTAAGGGAATCCATCTTCTCCCGATCCATATCCCTTGCAATCAATTTGGAATTCAACAATGGAATCAAACTGGGCTGAATAAATCGTTCACCATTATAAACAAACCGAATTGCACGAATCAATTCCTTGGAACTGGAATCCTTTAAAATATAGCCCTCCACTCCCAGATCAAGTACTTTGATCAAATATTCAATTTCATTATGCACTGTAAGCATTATAACCTTTGGACGATGTTTTCTATGATTTAATTCCTTAAGCGTCTCAATACCATCCATATCTGACATATTAATATCTAAAAGTATCATATCCGGTTTCGCACTTCGAAGCTTATTGATGCAATCCAAACCATCATCTGCCTCCTCAACTACTTTGATCTCTTCATCAAATTCAATCAGCTTTGTTAACCCTTCCCGAAACATCTTATGGTCATCTACAATCATAATACGTATCATTTTTCTACCCCGCTTTCTGCTGGAACCTCTATGTTGATCTGTGTACCAGAAGAGTCAGAAACAATTTTCATTTTTCCAGAAAGTGCGTCTACCCTCTCGCTCATAAACTGCAGACCAAAATGATTTTTATAAAGATCTGTCTCTTTCTCAATTCCAACCCCGTTATCCTGAATACAGATTCTAATCAATTTTCCATCATTTTTAACCAAAACATCAATACGGTCAGCATTAGAATGTTTCATCATATTCTGACACCCTTCACACACGATGCGATAAATGGAAATTGCTGTTACCCCGTCTGAAAGATCTACTGCATCAATATCAAAACAAACCTTTAAATTTGTATTTTCAGATATCAGTTTGTCTCTCAAACGCTCAAACGAAGCCTTCCACCCAATATCATCTATTATCATCGGACGCAACTCATAAATTGTCTCCCGCATTTCATTAATGATACGCTTTACCTGCTTTCGCGCAGCCGCTGTTTCTAACTTGGCACGCGCCACATCCTGTTCCATATATAATAGGATTAACTCCAACTGCTGTGACAAACAGATCATATCCTGAACAGTCGTATCATGAAGTCCCTCAGCAATACGTTTCCGCTCAGTCTCCTGCAGCAGTAAAATTTCTTTCTTGTCCATTCTTCTTTTCCTTTCTTTTACAAAGTTAGCACCACCGGCTACAACAGAGAATTAAAATAATATTTCTACTAATTAATCAAAATAAAATATTATAAACCATATACATACAAAATCAATGGGAGAAAATTAACGATTACACAATAAGGAATTATTTATAAGGTGTCCTTCTCACAAGTTATTTCCGAACAGTTCCTAACAAATCATAAAGAAATAATATCATATATTGCATAGAATATATCTGCATAGAGTAAGAAGGTATATTGAACATACACCGAATAACATTAATACAGATTTAAACAAGTAGAATTATCAAGTTAATTCTTAAAAATTTCCAACTATAACAAAAACATATGTATTTATATACACCAAAATTCAAATCATTTCTAAATATTACTATGAAAGTATAGAGCACTTTCACAGTAATGTATTATAAGAATAGAATTTAAAGTGGCTCTTTCGAAGGAATCCCTGCCTTTCTTGGGTATTTTTTCGGCGTCGCTATGACTTTTTTGATTTGAAACAGATTTCTATAAATATCAGAATTGGGTAAAATAAATTCCTTCTGATCATAAACATTTCCTCCGAGAAGCGCAATCGCATGGCGTGCTGTCTGCATCTCATCGGAAATTTTTTCTGATTTATAAGAAATGAAAAATCCACCAATTTTTACATAAGGAAGGCAATACTCTGATAAGGTAGAAAGATTTGCGACTGCACGTGACACGCAGAGATCAAACTGCTCCCGCAGCTGGCCCGGCTTTGCAAAATCCTCCGCCCTACCATGAATCGCCTCAATATCCTCAACCCCCAGACGTTTTATCACTTCATTCAAGAATTTTACTCTCTTTCCAAGCGAATCAAGAAGCGTAATCTTTAAGTTCGGAAAAGCAATTTTTAATGGAATCCCTGGAAACCCTGCGCCTGTTCCTACATCAATCACTGTATAATCCCTTGTACAGTCAACCGCCTTGCACAAAGAGATACTATCTATAAAATGTTTCATACATACCTCTTCAAACTCCGTGATCGCTGTCAGATTCATAAATTGATTCCACTCGGTCAGCAATTCATAATACTGCATAAATTGTGCAATCTGATCATCATCCAGCCGCAAACCGAACTCTTTCACACTATCACAAAATGGCGCAAAATCGTATTTATTCCAATCCATGCTGTCCCCACTCTCTTCTCAATAACCGATATTCCAATCGCGTTTTCATTTTCCCATCATGCCATTCATAATCAATATGTTCTGCCTCTTTGATCAAGCCACATTTTTGCATGACTCTCTCTGATCCTGTATTTTCCGCTAAGCACCCTGTAGATACTCTGTATACATTATTCTCAGAAAACGCAAACTCCAAAACCCGCCCAAATGCTTCTGTCATATATCCTCTTCCCCAGAACTTTGGATAGGTGAAATACCCCGCGCCAACTATTTTTCCAACAGGAGTATCATCGATTACCGTATAGCCAACACTTCCGACCTGCTCCCGTGAATCTTTTAACTCAATGTGCAGGAAATAAAACTTCCGATCTGGCTTTGACAAATCATCCAGAACCCTGCAAAAATCTTCATGAGCTTCTTCCCTTGTAAATAATTGTATATCCTGCAAATAATACATCGTTTTGGAATCCGATTTTAATCGATAATATTGATCAAAATCATTTTCACAGTAATCCCTCAATATAAAACGTTCCGTTTCCAAATAGATCATTTATTGTAATTCCCTTTCATAGTCCAATATCCTCAACCCTGACGCTGCCACGCAGAATACTCGTTGATGCATATGTCCAGTACCGCCCGCCCCGGATCGATCATAGCATCCTCAAAATGGCACTTCCATTAAACACTCTGATTCAGATGACCATCTGTCACGCCGTCGATCGTAACCCCATCTTTGATCGGAGAGCGGTTATCAGTATATTTTCAATCCATCCAGCAGCAAAGCTGTTTCAGCCGCACGAGGTCATCTATACCTTCCAGGGAGTGAAATTGTGTCTCCACCACTTCCCATACCCGCAGAAGAGGCATCGTTCTCAAGAAAGTCATATCCTGATATTCCGCCCCCTGAGTCCGTAACACCTCCAGGCCGGTAAACAGACCAATATCACACTGAATGGTTTGTCCTACCTGCTGATACCACTCATCGTAGGCATCATCGTTATCAAATTTTTCAAAATATCTTTCACACTGAATCGTCTTCTCATATGATTTCCACTTCTTTACTGTATCTTTCCAATCCTCATAATCCTCACAATCCTCCTCCGTCTCCGATTCCTCATATTCCTCTTTATACTTATCCCAAAAGTGCAGCTGCGAAAGTTCAAAGGTACGCTCCCCTGTATCTGAATCGATGTAATCAAAGGGATTCTCCTTCACATAGTCTATGTAAAGCTGAATGAATCTGCCAGTCACAGTGGCGCCATCACCGCCCAGTTCCCACTCATCGCCGCCATCTGTATCGCAGAAAGGATCTGCCGGCGTTGCTGTGCTCATTTCGATCATGTAGCCGTTATAGAAGTCCTCACCAATAAGCAGATACTTGATCTTCTCCATATCACTTTCGTAAATATCTTCTTTTTGAAATAGTTTTTTTACTGCATCTCTAATCCACTTCTGTGTAAATTCAATTTTTTTATCTTCTTTCATTTCTTTCCCTCCATAGTTGAATGGACATTCCACTTACAGAACAAGTTCATACATATCATTTATTATGCTAATGCTGCCACGCTGCAATTTACCTGCAAACAAACATCCCATATTCCTTTGGTACTTTCAAAATTCCGTCTTCCATATTTTGCTCTAAAACCTTTTTAATAACATCTCTCTTTATATTTGAAACTTCTGTCATGCTGGTAAGTGAATATATATAATCCAACAGATCATCTATGTTTGTGACTTCGAGTGAATCAATATATTCCATCATTTCTACGGACGAGAAATATTGTGCAAGTATTTGCTTTCCGTTTTGAAGAGTAAAATTCTTATTTACTTTGTCCTCTGCCCCATATGGTTTTAGTAAATTGGTGATATACTGTACAATGCCATGCTCTCCGTAAGTGGCACAATAAAATCTTCCACTTTCTTTCAAAACCCTTTTGACCTCAGATAGCCCCTTTCCTAAATCAGGAACATGATACAACATCATATTAGCGATCACAATGTCAAAATTGTTCCCTTCAAACGGGATTTCCTGAATATCGACAACTTGATATGTAACATTGGGAAAATCCCCTATGTTACTGTGAGCAGTTTGAATCATTCCTTCTGAAAAATCTGTCAGTACTAGTTCTGCACATTTTGCTATGAGATTTGAATTGCTTGTCCACATGTCACCAGTACCACAACCAAGTTCCAATATTCTCATTCCATCAGTTATTTGATAATTCGATGCAATCCAGTTCCCAAATCCTTGTTTATTAACAGAGTATTTATCATGAATAGAAATTCTTGTATTCAGATTTGCTGAAGTTTCGTATTGTTTTTGAACGATATCTTTATTGTTAATTGCGCTCATTTTCCACCCCTAAAAATTCATAGAGCCTTCTCGGAAACCCAAACCCCTTGAATTTCCTCGTTTTTTTGTTACTACTAAAATGTCTTTTCACCTCTGCTTTTTGTA
>JAIEEY010000061.1 GCA_029067205.1 Lachnospiraceae bacterium | reverse complement strand
GTGGTGAAGATCTCCCTCGCGCCCTATGGTGCGCCATTGTCCCTTGTATGCCATGAACCACCGCTCCAGCTGGCTGGCAAGCGCAAATGCCTCTTCCTGCCGCCAGGACTCACCCCGCTCTTCATGAACGATTGCCGCTCCGATTTGATTCCAAAGCCGGATTGCCTCCGTCGCGACCTCAACCAGCCCGGCAAGCACTCTCGAGTGCGCGTTCATGAAAACTGCCGCCCGCTTCATCTGCGTGACAAGCTCCCGCAGCGCTTGATTCGCCTTCTCCACCATTTCATCCGCCGTGTCCGCATCTGCCAAAAGCAGTTCTGGCAGATGATTCTCCGCATCCCGCTCATGCTTTTGCCCAACCGTCTCATAATAGACCACTGCGTCCCACCATCCAAACAGCACATGTTCCGATATCTTTGCCATAATGCCTGCTGTCTGTTCTGTCGTGTCCCCGTATTCCAGAAGTGATATTTGTCTGTTGATCTCGTCGAACGCAATTTCCTCCTTATTCCACGAGAAAGCTGCCCCATAGATCATACCCGGCACTGAAAATTCCGGGTGGTTCACGTGACCAAAATCACCCCAGTCTGTATTCAAAATGCCTTCCGCGTGATATTGATGTCCATAGCCGCACATTCTCACAATATTCTGATAAGAATTCTCCATCAGGTTGATCCACTGGTTCCAGCCGCTCACCCCAGGACACAGATATTGTACTGCCCCTGCCTGTGCCATGGCGTGACACGCATCGACAGACTGTTCCGGTGCGTATCCCCATGTGAGGCACAGTGTATCCTGCGGCAGCTGTGTGATCAGCTCCGGTTTACGACAGATGATATCCCCGAAGAACTGCACCCTTTTCCCACCTTCCTTTAAGAAAGTACACAGTTCCTTCACATAGCGGATATACATCGCATCTCGCCCCTGCTGTTCTGCTATCTCGTGTGACTTCTCACAGCCAAGGTCAAACGTTTCGTCCGCACAGATATTAAACTTGTCAGAAGTAAACAGCGCCCCATACTCGGCAATCATGCTTTTGATCAGCGGCAGCGCCCTGTCGTCCGTCGTGTTGATCGTGTGCTGTCCCATTCTATCCCAGAAAGAAAATGGTGCATTCCAGGAACCAGACCGCTCACAGAGCTCCCCATAGCTGCGCGTCGAGAGCAACATGTACAAATGACCAAAACTCGCCAGTGCTGGCACCAGCTCAATGTGGAGTTTCCGGCAATATGCGTCCAGCTCCAGAATATCCTCCGCCGTCAAGGGTGTCTCATCGCGCCACATCTCCGTGAGCTCCCGAAACAGATAAGTATGCTCGACATAGAGCTGAAACTGATTGATCTTATAACGACTGAGCCGGTCCACCACTTTCTTCAGATAATCGAGCGTCAGCACCCTGCCTCTTGTCTCGTCCAGAAAATAGCCCCTGCATTTGATATCCGGCGCGTCCTCTATCTCCATACATTGCAGTACGCCGCCGCACTGGACAATGATCTGGCACAGGGTCTGCACGCCATACAGCACTGCTGCCCCGTCGCCGCCCGCGATGACAAGTCCGTCTTCCCTTGCCTGTATCTGGTACTCCTGCGTCTGATATTCCGGCGTCACGGTAAGAAAAATGTCACCCGCACGCTTTTTTCCTTTAATGACTGCACACTCGATCCCAGCATATTTTCGAATACACTCCTGCAGAACGGCGGCATAGACACTGCCGTTTTCCTGCATTTTTTCATCAATGGTTATCACTGTATCCCAGCTGATTTCATAATAACCCTGTCCGTTTACAACTCTTTTTGGCTTTGGTAACAGATACATATTGATCCCTCCTGATTATAAAAAACTGTCTGCTGTTTCTTGAAAAAAGGCTGCCGCAAAAAACAATCAAAGCTTTCACTTGTTCCTTTTGCGGCAGCCTGTCATTTCATATCTTATATCGGACTCAAACCGGATCCATATAAGCCATCAGACGGTCTACAGTCGTAAATGCCAGCCCGGTTACGGTATCTGCACAGCCGTAATAGATTGCAATTCTTCCCGTCGCCGCATCTGCAAGCGCCGCACACGGAAATACCACATTGGGCACATCTCCGACACACTCATAGATTTCATGAGGTCCCAAAATATAATTCTTCGTTCTCCTGATCACCTTCCACGGTTCCTCCAGATCGAGCAGTGCACACCCCATCCTGTAGACAAAGCCATTGCAGGTATTGATGACACCGTGGTAGATCAACAGCCATCCTTCATCCGTCTCGATCGGTACGCTTCCCGCGCCGATCTTGGTGGACTGCCAAGCCGAGGCATCACCCTTGATCGTTCCCATCACAAAGCGGTGGCAGCCCCAGTATTTCATATCAGGACTCTCGCTCAGGAAGATATCCCCAAACGGCGTATGACCGTTGTCGCTCGGACGGCTCAGCATATAGTAATTGTCCTGAATCTTGCGCGGAAACAGCACACCATTGCGGTTAAATGGCAGAAATGCATTTTCCAGCTGGTAAAAAGTCTTAAAATCATATGTATATCCCACACCGATTGTCGGATAATCATGGTAGCCATTGCACCATGTGACATAGTACCTGTCCTCGATAAAACAAACCCTGGGATCATACCGGAAATCCCTCTTGGCAACTTCGGGGTGTGCCCCCTGAAATGCGATTGGTTCGTCCGAAATATCCCACTGGATACCATCTTTGCTGAACCCTGCAAAGATATCCATGCTGATCGACTTGCTGTCACAGCGGAACACGCCTGCGTAACCATCCTCGAAAGGGACAACGGCACTGTTAAAGATACTGTTGGAATTTTTTGTTGCAAACCGTTCAATAATTGGATTTGCATGATAACGCCATACTGGCAGCTTTTCCGTACTTTCCGGCTCCTGCCAGGGCATGTTGGGCAGATCTTTTCCGATTATTTTTGCCATTCGCCGACACCTCTGTCTTCCATTCTATTTTACTTACCCATAAACTCGTCAACCTGTCTCTGAGCCTCGTCCATGACATCCTGCCATCCTGCCTTCATCAACTCCTCCTTGATACGCGGCACTACTTCTTCCGGATCCTGTACACCAGTCATAACCTCACTGCGGTAACGCAGCCAGATCTCGCGGCAGTTTGCAAGCTGGTCTGATACAGAGTTGGTATCAAATGTAAAACCAAGCATTACAGAAGATTCCGCTGCCTCATTCAAAGCCTTTACCTCATCCCACTGGTTAAACTCGTCTGTGTCAAGTGTTGTAACTGTAAAGAAAGATCCCTGTGTATAGCCTGCAAGTGCCCAGTCATTGTTGATCTTGTGTACTTTGCCATCAGCAGTGTACTCAAAGTTTACGCCTTCCTCGCCATAGTAGAACAGATCACGAAGCTTTGTGTCACAGTTTACCATATCAAGAAGCTGTAAGCACTTATCCGGATACTTTGTATTGATGGAAACCATGTTGAGGGAACCCCTAACAGTCTCATTGGAGAGAATCGTCTTCTCGATCTGCTGCACAACAACATCCTTGCCCATCTGGGGACCCCACGAAGTCACACCTGCCGACTCCCAGCCCTGGGCAACACGCCACATATTGTAAACACGTCCCTCTGTCAGTGTTGCAGCATCCGGATTGATGATTCCCTTCTGATACCAGCTATGTATGATCTTCAACTGATCCATGATATCCTGCTCTTCCAGAGTAAAGCATACTCTTCCGTCCTTATCGTCAAACCGCACACCGAGAATCTGCGTACCGCCGCCAATCTGATCATACACATCAAAGATATAATACAGACCATCGTTCTTCACATATACCGGATAGTCATTCTTGTCAGCTTTCAGTGTCTCGAAGGTCTCTGTCATAGAGTCAAGCGTGATCAGGGACTTGATATCGAGACTGTACTCATCAACCAGCTCTTTGTCCCAGATCGCATAGTTGGTAATAGAGCTGTCCTTATAGGTAGGCACACCATAAATCCTGTCCTTTACACGGACACCATCCCAGTACTTATCCGGCATGAGATCCAACAGTCCTGGCATATTTGCCTCAAGTAAATCCGTAATGTCTGCATATGCGCCCAAGTTAATATCCGCGACATAGTTATTACCATTTCCAAAGATAATGTCATATGGTTCATTCGTACTAACGATGATGTTTCGGCGGTTATCCCAGTCACCCCATGGAATGACTTCCATCTCAAGGTTCACACCAATCTTTTCTCCTATGTATGCATTGACAGACGAAATCCACGAATCGTAATTGCTCGGCATACCGTTTCCGATCGTCACCCACTTCAGATTCACAATCTCTCCACTGCTGGTACTCTGAGACTGTGAGCTGCCGCTGCTCTGACTTCCCGACGAAGCTGCCGTATTGTCTCCGCTGTTTGCACTATTGCCGGTGTCCCCACCGCCGCCGCAGCCAGTCAGCATACCCATCGCCATCACCGCTGCAAGACCTGATGCTAATAATCTTTTTCCCTTCATCATAATGATCCTCCTTTTTTGTTGATAGTTACTTACTTTGTCTCTAATAAAACAATGTTTTTTATTCCTTCACCGAACCGATGGTCAGGCCGGAAATGAAATACTTCTGGAAAAACGGATATGTACACGCGATCGGAACGATAATAACGATCGCAATCGCCATTCGCACACTCTCTGTAGGCATTGATGCCTTGTACTGCTGCAGTGACAGACCGCCATACGGATTGTTTGCGATATACTCAATATTCTTCTGTATATTGTTCAGCAAGGACTGCAGTGTCTGCAGGTTCTTGTCCTGAATGTACAGGGAAGCCTGGAACCAGTCATTCCAGTAGCCAAATGCTGCAAACATACCGATCGTCGCGATGACGGGCTTGGAAATCGGCATAACAATCTGGGACCAGATCCGAAACTGTCCGGCACCGTCAATCTTTGCCGATTCTATAATGGAATCCGGCACCGTCGTTCTAAAAAAGGTGCGGCAGATGGTTACGCTGAAGGACGAGCATGCAAGGGGCAGTATCAGCGCCCAGATGGTATTGCTCAGACCCAAAATATTGTTTACTACCACGTAACTTGCCAACATACCGCCGTTAAATACCATTGGTATGAAAATCAGCCATGTGTACAGCTTCTTGAGTTTAAAATTCCTTCTGGAAACAACATATCCCATAGAAGTATCCAGCGCAATCGCGATGATCGTACCTAAAATGGTTACCAGAATGGACATAAATGCCGCGCGCAGGATCATTCCACGCTCATTCCACAAAAACTTGTAAGCCGAACTGGAAAACTGTGCCGGAATCAGCTGATATCCGCTTACCCGGAGAGCCTCCTCATCCGTAATAGAGATCGAAAATACGAACAGCAGCGGAATCACACACATCACTGCCAAAATCAAAAACACAATGTTGAACACAATGTTTGTGGATTTTTTAATTTGATTCAATGACTGACCGCTTTCTTCTTTTGCCACATGAACACCCCCTAAATCATATAATCCTGTTTTCGTTGTCTAATTTGCTAACAACCCAGTTTGCAAGCAGAATCGTTCCACAGCTGCAGATCGCCTGGAAGAAGGACGCCGCTGCTGTCTGCCCGATCGGCGCTGTAGACTGGATGGCATTGTATATATATGTATCAAAGGTTGATACGGTTGTATACAATGAAGCCGGAATTCGTCCGGTTACCTGATAGAACAGACCGAAATCTGAGTTGAAGATCTTACCACAGTCCAGGATCAGCATCATGATAAATACCGGTTTAATCGCCGGAAGCGTGATATGTCTTGCCTGCTGTTTCTTGGTGGCGCCATCCATAACCGCGGCCTCGTAGAGCGACGGATCGATTCCCGTGATACTTGCCAGATAAAGCACCATTCCATATCCCATACCCTTCCAGGTGTTTAAGAAAATCAGGATAAACGGCCAGTATTTCGGTTCCTGGTACCACATGATCCGCTCTCCGCCAAGAGAGGTGATGATTCCGTTGATATAGCCCCTCTCCGGTGTCAGCAGTGCATATACGAAGTAACTGACAACAACCCATGACATAAAGTATGGCAGGAACATCATCGTCTGATACACCTTGGAACCCTTCTTGTTGCGCATGCTGCTCAGCATCAGCGCCCCTCCCACTGCAACACTCGCACTGATAATGATAAATGCAATGTTGTAGAGTATGGTGTTCCTCAGAAGCATCGTGAACGAGTTGGATGTAAAGAAATAGCTGAAATTGCCAAATCCCGCCCATTCACTGTGCAGCAGGTTGTAAATAAATCCATGACCACCCGGCTGCAGTCTGTAGTTCTTAAATGCAATGATAATGCCAAACATCGGCAGGTATGAAAAAGTCAAAAACCATAACAATGTCGGCAGTGACAATAGGAACAACTCCGTATCGTCACGTGACCATCGCTTCCACCAAGGCTTGCCGGATTTACTCCCCCCTCCGTCAGTCGTTTTGCGATTTCCCATATAATTTACCTCCTTTTCATATTTAGGTTAACACAAGATTAACATTTATAAATAATAATGTCAACAGCTTTTGGCAATTTCATCATTATATCCAACTTATTGTTGTTCGCTTTAGT
>JAIEEY010000060.1 GCA_029067205.1 Lachnospiraceae bacterium | reverse complement strand
CGATTATCTAACGGTAAATTCTATAAATCAGAAGAAAAGTCTAAAAGCATATTTTATTGATCAAAAAATACCGCAGGAGGAGCGCGACCAGTTCTGTCTTGTGACGGACGGGAGCCATGTGATCTGGATTGTGGGGGAACGCATCAGCAATTATTACAAGGTCAGTGAAGACACAAGGACTATATTGACGCTTACCTTTGAAGAGGTTACTTTCGAAGAGGTTACCTTCGAGGAGGAAGTGCAGCAGCCGGATGCGGAATGATAATGCACATTCCGGACTTTACGAAGTTCGTCATGCGGGAAAGAAAACAAAGGAGGACTCAAATATGGCTGAGAGGATCAGAGTCATGTTGACGGAGGAAGAGGTAGACGCAAGGATAAAGGAGATCGGTGAGCAGATCAGCCGCGACTATGCGGGCAGGCAGGTTCATTTGGTGTGTGTGCTCAAAGGCGGCAGCTTTTTTATGTGCGAGCTTGCAAAGCGGATCACAGTACCAGTGTCGCTTGATTTTATGTCTGTGTCAAGCTATGGCGGCGATACCAAGTCGAGTGGGGTGGTCAAGATTGTGAAGGATCTTGACGAGCCCCTGAAAGATAAGGAGGTCATCGTTGTTGAGGATATCGTGGATTCTGGAAGGACACTGAGCTATCTGATGGAACTGCTGGGGCAGCGCGAACCAGGCAGCATGAGGCTCTGTACACTGCTTGACAAACCAGATAGGCGTGTTGTCGATGTGAAGGTGGATTATACAGGCTTTGAGATACCAGATGAATTTGTCGTGGGTTATGGCCTTGACTATGACCAGCGGTATAGGAATCTTCCATATATCGGCGTGGTTGAGTTTGACTGATTCTTAATCGTTATAGGACTAGAAGGAGACAGAAATTGGGAAAAGGTGCAAAAGGAATTAATTTAACGTTTATTTTTATACTGGTGTTGGTACTGGTGTTAATTTGGGCGAGCACAAACAGCAGCAGCGGCGGCTCCTATACGATGGCGCAGTTTGTGTCCGAGATGGAGGAAGGATTTGTCGTGGATGTGGAAATCCATCCGAATGCACAGGTTCCGACAGGTATGCTGCGTATTACATTGAAAGATAACCAGCAGAGAACGCTCTATGTGTCTGATGTCGTTGAGGCGCAGGAGGTCGTAAAGAGCTATAACATAGAGCCGATCGTGAGGGATGTGCCGCAGGAGAACTGGTTTATCACAGAGCTGCTTCCGCTGTTGATGCTGCTTGTTGTTGTGGTATTTATGTTCAGCATGATGAATGCCCAGAATTCCGGAAACAGTGGCGGCAAGATGATGAATTTCGGAAAGAGCAGGGCGCGTCTTATGACAGGCGGTGAAGTCACATTGAAGGATGTGGCGGGTCTTAAGGAGGAGAAAGAGGATCTTGAGGAGATCGTGGATTTTCTGAAAGATCCCGGAAAATATACAAAGGTCGGTGCAAGAATCCCGAAAGGTGTGCTTCTGGAGGGTGCGCCTGGTACCGGTAAGACATTGCTTGCAAAAGCGATCGCGGGCGAGGCAAATGTGCCGTTTTTCTCGATATCAGGTTCTGATTTCGTGGAGATGTTTGTCGGTGTCGGTGCATCGAGAGTGCGCGATCTATTTGCTGAGGCGAAGAAAAATGCGCCATGTATCGTCTTTATCGATGAGATTGACGCAGTAGCAAGACGGCGCGGTACTGGTATGGGCGGTGGTCATGATGAGCGTGAGCAGACTTTGAACCAGATGCTTGTGGAGATGGATGGATTTGGCACGAACGAGGGAATCATCGTGATGGCGGCGACGAACCGCGTCGATATCCTTGATCCTGCAATCCTGCGTCCGGGGCGCTTTGACAGGAAGATTACAGTGGCACCGCCAGATGTGGGCGGCAGAGAAGAAATCCTCAATGTGCACGCAAAGAATAAACCGCTTTCCGAGGATGTGAACCTAAAACAGGTAGCGCAGACAACGGCAGGATTTACCGGTGCAGACCTCGAAAATCTCCTGAATGAGTCGGCGATTCTTGCCGCGAAGGAGAACCGTGTTTTCATCAAGCAGGACGATATCAAGAAGGCATTTATTAAAGTCGGCATCGGCGCAGAGAAAAAGAGCCGTATTATAACAGAAAAGGAAAAGAAAATAACGGCATACCACGAGGCAGGACATGCGATTCTGTTCCATGTACTCCCAGATGTGGGACCAGTTTATACAGTGTCAATCATACCGACGGGACTTGGCGCTGCGGGCTACACCATGCCGCTTCCTGAGCGGGATGATATGTTCAACACCAAAGGTCGGATGCTGCAGGATATCATGGTTTCGCTTGGTGGGCGTATCGCGGAGGAAATCATCTTTGATGATGTGACGACTGGCGCTTCGAGCGACATCAAGAAAGCGACCAAAGTGGCGAGGGCAATGGTGACAAAGTATGGTTTTTCGGACAATATCGGTGTCATCAATTATGACGAAGATGACAACGAAGTGTTTATCGGTCGCGACCTGGCACACACCAGAAGCCACTCCGAGGCAGTTGCGAGTGAGATTGATGTCGAGGTAAAGGCGATCGTGGACGACTGCTACAAGAAGGCAAAGGATATTATTATGAAAAATGAGGGTGTGCTTCATGCCTGTGCGGAGCTTCTGTTAGAGAAGGAGAAGATTGGCAGGGAAGAGTTTGAAGCGCTGTTTGCATAGGGATATTTGTGAATAAAATATGTGTAAGGAAGATAGCCATCTGCGGGGAAAGCAGGTGGCTGTTTTGATAAGTATAGGTTGTTGAGCAGGGAAGATTAGTGTATATTATAGGTAGTGATGGGTTAAAAGTGTGTTTTTAAGATGACAGAGTGGGGGGAATAGAGGGTGGCAAGATATTTCAATACAGAGGGCGCATGCATGCAGGACAAACATTATATGGTAAGGCTTGACCATAGATTGAAAAAAATAAAAGAAGATTATGTGGATGCGGGTAGTTACTTTGTCATCAATAAGGGGCGTCAGTACGGGAAAACGACGACATTGCAGGCTTTGGCAAAATATTTAAGTGATGCGTATATTGTTTTATCGCTAGATTTTCAACTGTTAGGAACAGAAGATTTTACAGACGAAATGACATTTTCCTGTTCTCTTGTGGAGTACATCTCAAGAAAATTAAAAAAGATAGATGGAGGAACGATAGACCTACAAAGTCCGGTACCGAATAACACAGATTATGGCTTAAAAGAATTGTTTGTTGCGCTGAGCAATATGTGCGAAAGCAGCCCGCGGCCGATGGTATTAATTATTGATGAAGTTGACAGTGCGGGCAATAATCAGGTATTTATTGACTTTCTGGCACAGCTAAGGGGATATTATCTGGAGCGGGAAGAAACATCAATTTTTCATTCTGTGGTTCTTGCGGGGGTTTATGATATCAAAAATCTGAAATTAAAATTTCGTTCGGAAACAGAGCATCAGTATAACAGTCCATGGAATATTGCGGCAAAATTTGACATTGATATGGACTTTTCCGTGAATCAGATTGCTGCAATGCTCGGAGAATACGAGGACGATTATCATACAGGAATGAATACGCAGACAGTGGCGGAGGAAATCTATGCGTACACATCGGGATATCCGGTGCTTGTCTCTTCCATATGTAAATACATTGACGAAAAGCTCCTTTGTGAGAGCAGTTTTGAGGAAGGAAGCGCAGTATGGTCAGCAGACGGTGTGGCGAAGGCTGTAAAAAATATTTTGAAAGAAAGTATACCGCTCTTTGAAAGTATGGTAAAACAGCTGGATATCTATAAAGACTTGAATGACATGATAGAAGGCATTTTGTATCAGGGACGACGAATACCTTTTGAGATTGATGTGAAGCCAATCAATATAGGAAAAATGTTTGGTTTCCTGAAAGAAGTAAATGGGCAGGTGGCGATCGCAAACCGTATTTTTGAGATGAAGCTGCTTAATACGTTTATCACAAAAGAAGCCCTGAAAAGCGAGTCGTATCGCAGTGCTCAGAGAGATATGAACCAGTTTGTTGAGGACGGCAGGCTTAATATGACGCTGCTGCTTGAAAAATTTGTCACACATTTTCATGACGTCTATGACATGAGAGACGAGAGGTTTATTGAGGATAATGGACGTAAATTTTTCTTGTTATACTTAAAGCCAGTCATCAACGGTACAGGAAATTATTATATTGAGGCGCAGACTAGGGACGCAAGGCGTACAGATGTGATTGTGAACTATTGTGGCGAGCAGTTTATTGTGGAACTCAAGATCTGGCATGGCAGCGAATACAATGAAAGAGGTGAGAGGCAGCTGACAGAGTACCTCGAATATTATCACAAGGACAAGGGATATTTGCTCAGTTTTAATTTTAACCAGAAGAAGAAAACAGGAGTGAAGGAAATTCAAATTGGGGGAAAGACAATTGTAGAGGCTGTCGTGTAGGGAGCAGTTCTATTTAGAAGCTTTACTATAAGAAGTTTTGCATAAGAAGTTTTTGTATGTGCAAGGTCTTTCACGGGCTTCATTGAACGCTGAGGATGATATCAGTGCAGATAGCAGAGGGCGCACTGACAGAAGTTCATGATATGTTTCAGAGAATGAATGAACTGGCAGTGAAGGCTTCTAATGGCACGAATACACTTTCTGATCATAAGACAATCCAGGACGAAGTAACACAGATTCTTACAGAAATTGATCATGTGGCAGAGACAACGAAGTTCAATGAGACATATCTGTTAAAGGGCGACACAGATGCCATACAGAAGTATGTGAATGCACATGACGCAGGTCTTGATGGAAAGCTTTCAGAAGGCGCAGCATCAGCTACATTTACAATGACAGCATTAAAGACAGGTAATACAAACAGTATCGGAGGACGAGAGTACACGATAGGTGATACAGATATTGAGCAATTAATGGGCGATGTATTTTCATGGGATTTATGTGACCATTTGTGCAGGAATTTAATTATTAAAACAAAGGATTATGACAGCTTTATTATGGAATGGAGCAGGACAACGGAGGTATATAAAATACGGGCGGCGATTACATTGATTGCTTCTGCTGCTATACATGATGATAAGATAGTTGAGGATAAATTAGATGAATATTTAGAACTAATTAAAGAATGTTCCAGTAATCAACATGAGCATGTAAAAAAGGCAGTGTCATGGGCTTTACGTGAAGTCGGAGAGTCAGATTATACGTACAATGAGAAGGCTGCAATATTAGCCAATGAATTAAAAGAAACAGGCAATAAAACGCAGATGTGGATTGCAAAAGATATTTTGAAAGAGATTGAAAATGTAGTAAAAGTTGGGTATTCCTTCCGCAAAATGGTAACATACATTATGCCTTGTCCTGTCATTAGTTTGAGTATAGCTGTCTATTCGGGTTATAAAAGGAAAAATAAGGCGCTGCTTGTCTTGCTTGCTATTTGAGGATTGACAGGAATAAAATAAGAATTTAGTAGAATGAAAAGGAAATACGAAAACTATGATATATAACGCCAAAGAACACCAGTTAAAACTCGATAATTTTCAAATGAATTACATTACATTCGGCAGGGGATCGAAGCCTTTGGTTATGATACATGGCCTCAACACCCGGAGTATAAAGGGTGCGGCTGTTTCACTTGCCTATCTGTATCGGATTTTTGCAAGAGCCTATAAAGTTTACCTATTTGATCGCCGGGAGGATATATCAGAAGGTGTAACGGTTAGAGATTTGGCGGCAGATATTGGTACAGCTATGGATGTACTGGAGATTACAAATGCTGATGTATTTGGAGTGTCTCAGGGCGGAATGATCGCACAGTACCTTGCAATCGACAGGCCGGAATTAGTGAATAAGTTGGTTCTTGCGGTGACGCTTTCAAAAAGTAACAACACTGCAAAGGAAGTGGTCAACCGCTGGATTGAACTGATTGAGCAGGGAGATGTAAAGGCGCTTGTTATGGATATGGCGGAAAAGATGTATTCTGATGCATACATAAAAAGGTACAGACCGTTTATACCACTGCTGACCATTTTGCAGAAACCCAAGGATGCAGGGCGTTTTATTGCCTTGGCAAAGGCCTGTCTCACCTGCAGCGCTTATGAAGAACTGGACAAGATCAGATGTCCGATATTTGTGATTGGCGGGAAGCAGGATAAGGTAGTTACTGGAGAGGCTTCCGAAGAAATTGCAAAAAGGACGAATTGCGAAATTTATATGTACGAGAATCTGGGACACGCAGCATATGAGGAAGCAAAGGATTTCAACTGCAGGGTATATCAGTTTTTACAAGAGTGACAAACTCATTTCCTGCTTTATAGGAAATTGCAATTTTAAAAAAGAGGGAGGAACGTGTGTTTTACAGATAATATGTTCGTATGACGACATAGAAAGGCAGCACGATAAGACGATCAGGTATATTTTAGAAGAAATAAAACCCTTTTTCACCAAAATCGTCATCAAGTTCATCATCATTGAGGAAATAATCCATATCCAGAAGAACTTCATCGCTCATGGAGCGGATGTCCTTTGAAGTCATGCCTTCTGGCGGATTATCAATGTATTTTCTGCGTAATTTC
>JAIEEY010000006.1 GCA_029067205.1 Lachnospiraceae bacterium | reverse complement strand
TTCCAATGGCTGCTTTTCACGTCTTCTTAAAGCAAGCTTTTCCATTCTTGCCTTGATTTCCTGCTGACTACCACGCGCAAGTGTAATCGCCGCCTCCAGCACGACCAGCGGTTCTTCTTTCAGTAGACTATGTCTGTAGGAAAATTGCATCTCCGCTGCACTTTTCTCGACAATCTCTCCGTCAGTTGTCATTAGACGCACACTCTTTACCACCTGACACATTTCTCCGCCATAGGCGCCTGCATTCATGACTATCGCACCGCCCAGACTTCCTGGAATGCCTGCTGCAAACTCAAATCCAGTCAGCCCGTTTTCATACGCCTTGTGTGCGATCTCCGCAAGTGTTGCCCCCGCCTCACAGACAAGCACTGTACCGTTTGGTTTATCCAAATCAATCTTAGCATATTCCTTTGACAGATGAAGCACAACACCCCTGATGCCACTGTCACTGACCAGCACATTGCTGCCATTTCCCAGAAGATAATAATCTTTTCCCAGATTGGAAAGTCCTTCTGCTCTCAATGCTGCGAACACGTTTTCAAGCTCTTTGGAAGTCTTTATTTCCACAAAGATGTCAGCTTCACCACCTACGCGAAAGGTGGTGTGAGCTGACATCTTCTCATCTACAAGTATTTGCTCTGGTCGTAAAATACACGCCAGTCTTTGGCAGAGTTTTTGCTTTGTGTTCTCATCAAACTCTTTCAAATGATTACCTCTTTATTTCCCAAGTTTTATTCTAATACAAGTTTTGCCGCACCGTAAATACCAGCGTCATTTCCAAGTGTTGCAAGTTTAAACTGTGCATTTTTTGATCCATGGAATACATATTTTGTGTAGTATTTTGAAACATATTCACATAGGATCTCTCCCGCTTTGGACACCCCGCCCCCAAGTACAAACAACTCTGGATTGACTACTCCTGCAATTGCCGCAAATCCTTTTCCAAGATAGTCTCCAAACTGCTCTGCCACTTCACAGGCAAGCGCATCGCCCTCCTTGACGGCATCAAACACTGCCTTGGCGCTAAGACTCCCCTCTGCCTTTGCAGTCCGAAGGACACTGTCCTGAGTCGACGATGCCAGCTTCCGCTCAGCCAGCCGCACAACACCCGTCGCAGATGCATACTGCTCCAGACAGCCGTGATTGCCGCATCCGCATGCATCTGGTTCATTATCCTCAATATGGATATGACCAATCTCTCCGCCTGCACCTGTCGCACCTGTCACCATCTTTCCGTTGATGATGATTCCGCCGCCGACACCAGTGCCAAGTGTGGCGAGTACCATGTTCGTACAGCCTTTTCCGCCGCCGCACCACATCTCACCGAGCGCTGCCACATTTGCATCATTTCCCGCCTTTACTGGTATCTGCAGCAAACTGCCAAGTGTCTCGTTAATGTTCATCACACCCCACCCAAGGTTGACTGCCTTATGCACAACACCATTGTCATCTACCGGACCTGGCACACCGATTCCCACACCGATAATGTCCTCTTTTGCAATCGCTTTCTCTTCCGTCTTATCCAAAACTGACTTGGCAATATCTGGAAGAATTTTGCTGCCGTTGTCCTCTTTTCTTGTCGGTATTTCCCATTTCTCCAGCACATTCCCCTCTGGATCAAACAGACCGATCTTCACAGTCGTTCCACCTAGGTCTACCCCGAAACAATATTTACTCATTTTTCTACTCCTTGAAATTTAATCAATCCCGCATGAAGTCTCTTCATGCTCTATTCTTCATCATCCTCCCGCGGCTTTGCGAGTGAATTCTGTACACGCTGATACAACTCCTGGGCGGCGTTGTATCCCATCTTCTTCTGGCGATGGTTAACCGCTGCCGACTCACAGATGATCGCAAGATTACGTCCCGGCCGAATCGGGATATTATGACACACAATCTTATTACCAAGATATTCCGTATAGTTTTCTTCAAGACCTAATCTGTCATATTTCTTCTCTTTATCCCAGTCCTCCAGACGGATAACAAGATTGATATTGGTAGTATCCATAACGCTCTGTACACCGTACAGCGTCTTTACATCAATGATCCCAATACCGCGCAGTTCAATAAAATGGCGCGTAATGTCAGGTGCAGAACCAATCAGCGTATCGTCGCTCACCTTTCTGATCTCCACAACGTCATCCGACACCAGACGATGACCACGCTTTATTAGTTCCAGTGCTGCCTCGCTCTTACCAATACCACTCTCCCCAGTGATCAGTACGCCTTCACCATATACATCAACGAGCACACCATGCACGGAGATACAGGGAGCAAGCTTGACATTCAGCCACCTGATGATCTCCGCCTCAAATGCAGACGTCGTCTTCTCTGTTACCAGCAACGGGACATTATTTTTTACCGCAATCTCCATGAACATCTCATCTGGATGAAGCCCCCGGCAGAAAATGATACAAGGTGTTTTCTCCGATATTACCCTTGGATACACTTCGTTTTTTCTCTCTTCCGATAGAATTTTCATGTAGGAAAACTCCACAAACCCGATAATCTGCGGTCTTGTCTCCTCAAAATGCTCAAAATACCCAGCCAGCTGCAATGCCGGTCTGTTAATGTCCGGCTGGTGAATCTTGATGTTCTCCACATTAATCTGTGGTGTAAGATTTTTCAGCTTAAACTTTTCTATAACTTTTTCAATGCTAACACTTGCCATTTTCACTCTTCCTCATATTTACTTATATACTAACGCATATGCGGTAGTTGGTTTATCCGTTCTAAAAGTAATTGTCTCTGCCGCTGTGTCAAGATCATCATAGATATAAACAGTTCCAGATCCGATTGCCAACAGGCGGAAATTCCTCAACACACTGCGGTATTCTGCCGGAATCGTAAGAACGTATTCCAACTCCTTATCAGTCTGGTACAGGGTCTTCTTTTCCTTCTCAACATTGAGATTAAAGGTGGTAGCAAAAGTATAGTCGCCAATAAATGCAGCGTACGCCTCGTAGCATGCCAACCCAGGATAAAGCCTCTGCGCCGATACTTTCAGCGTGTAATCCGGTGTATTAGCTGACAGGCGGCAGATGTTTGTTGCCTGATTGCCATTTCCATTGTCAAACACATTATTCCATGGTGCATCCTTGTCATCTGCCCTGTATACATTGCTGATGGTCGGATTGGTGCTGTTCTGGAATGCAGCCGCCCTCTTGTTGTCATTCAGGATATAACATGCCCCCATCGTATTGGACTGCGCAAAAGCCTGAATACTGTCAAGACTTGTATATGGTATCGTCCCGATCATACGTGTCTGCACCTCTGCATCTGCAATCCTGAAAATCGGACAATACGCAATCCCCTCAAAAGCATTCTTGTTTTCAATAAAGGTACTTGTGTACATTTCAACTGATTTGATATTCGAACACTTATAAAACGAATAGGCACCAATTGAAGTAATCGTACTTGAGATCCTCAAATGTGTCGCAGAAGAAGTGTGCCATGGTCTCTCATACAGCTTCCAATAGTCCGCATCTGGAAGGGCACCTGTCCCTTCTATAGATATAACATCATTCGCAATCCTTACCTTAATGTTTGTTCCCTGCAAGTAATGCCAGCCATCTCCTGGATTTGTCCATACCGCACCCTCTGCCTTTGCTGTAACCACTGGCATAACAAGAAAAACCATAACCAGCGCCAGCAAAATAGCGAAGCCTTTTTTACATTTCATTGTCATATGCATCCTCCTCCATAAACTACAGTTCTATTATCAATAATTCCATATTATTATAGCATACTATGTTGGGAGATTCCACAAGACTTTGCATAAATTTTTTGATGCCAGAAATTACCTCAGTACTGGTCGATTCTTGATATTTATTGTCGAGGCTCCATAGTATGGCTTTCTGCTGAAAGCCGCTTTTGCTTCCGGTGTGATTCCCCCTGTCCTGAGTTCTTTTTCTGTAACCTTCCTGTACTCTGCTATCTCTCTATCAATGTAGACATTGACAATCCGTGCCGCCCCTTTTTCATTCATAAAATCCATATAAATTCCCCCTTTTACACAATTTTTATTCTCATATACACTTTATATAGATTTCTGTATCGGTAACGATTCCGTCAGATTATTTATAGCATACTATCCTTTCTTTTTCAATACTTTTTGTGCAGTTCTTATAGAATTTTGTCGATTTACAGAAAATTTCGTTTATTATGCCCTGAACATCTTTTGCATAAATTCTTTCCATTAGAAAATTCCACCAAATATCAATTTTTGTCAAGCAGCCCTTGAATTTGAGATTTGATCATTCAAGATAGTTTTGCTGTATTTTTGTTCCTTAATGCTTTATACTTTAATCATGGCAGTTCGTATTCCATAAAGTTAGAAGCCTTATAAACTGCATAAATGATGCACAGGAGGAGAATTGAGATGGAGATTTCAGAACGTTTGGCAATCGCAAGAAAAGAAAAGGGAATGACACAGCGGGAGGTCGCAGAGAAATTAGATGTTTCCTTTCAGGCTGTCAGCTTATGGGAACGCGGGGAAACTTCACCGGATATTGATAAATTGGTGGATCTTGCCTTTCTGTATCAGGTGACTACGGACTGGCTTCTGACTGGCGTGGAAGAAGAAAATGTATTCATCGATTTTCAGGCTTCGCTTTCCGACAGGCTGTTTGACGAGGGAAGAATGTACACCTACATCAAAACATATGCCGGCGTAAAAAAATTATATCAGACTTCCAAGGTTCTGCCCTATGCGCGGGAGCTCCACAAAGGACAAATCCGCAAAGGGAAAGACAAGGTTCCCTATATCTATCACCCGCTTTTAATATCCTGTCATGCTTTGGCACTGGGACTTGATGATGACAATCTGATCTCCACAGCGCTGCTTCATGATGTGTGTGAGGACTGTGGGATCCCTGCCGACGAACTGCCCGTTAACAAAGAAACGCAGACTGCCGTTTTCCTGCTGACCAAAAACAGTATCGACGAAGAGCAGTATTTTGCCCGGATTTCTCAAAATGCAGTTGCCACTATGGTTAAGCTGCTAGACCGCTGTAACAATATCTCCAGCATGGCAGCAGGATTTTCCAAGGAAAAAATGGTTGAATATATCAAGGAGACGGAGAGATGGTTCTACCCGCTGCTTCAGAAAGCCAAATATGAGTTTCCAATGTATTCAAATCAGATCTTCTTGATTAAGTATCATATGACAAGCGTGATAGAGGTGATCAAACATCAGTTTTAGCTTTTCTTGTGTAATGATCACAATACCGAATAATTTCTCTGCACAATATTGAATCAACGCAGAAGATATATAAAGTGAAATATTTGTTACAGTTCAGTCTACAATGTCATTAAGTTAAGCTGAGAAGGAATAGCATATCTTAATTCAATAGTACAAAATACTATTCCCCAATTGCCAGATGGAGTAACGCCAGAAGCTTCCATTAATGACTCATAAGGTCAAAAATATTTTTAGACATGCCAAAAAGGCAGATGTACATCTGCCTGAAAAGATGTATAATGAATAGAATAACTGCTTTAGGATGCCCGGTATATAAAATACCGCGGCTTTCGGAAATGGGCAGTAGTCAGTCTCGGGTACTGCTGTTCATCTCGGACTGGTACTAATTCTTTCCGGAGCAGGGACATCACATCTATGGGGTCTTTCCCTGTCCGGAGAAAGACCCTGCATATATGCGCAGCAATTCTAAAGTTTACCTTATATTCATGCTTCGTCTTTTTTTGGAAAACCACCGTTTGGCTGACCAGGGTTTCTGTTATGTTATAAGCAGTCAGTTTTGCCCATATCTCCTGTTTGATGTATTCCGGTTTATATGCATAGAAGTTACTCAGGCCGATTGTATATTTGAGCTTGCGGAATGAAGTTTCGATTCCCCATCTTGCAAAATAGATCTCCTTAATCCGTTCCGGTGGGAATTCATCAGCAGGGAAATTTGTGACAATGCATTCATAAGAACCGTCTGACAGCTCAAACCTGACAATACGGAAGGATAACTTATAGGTATCAAGGGAGCCATATTCTATAAAGTCAAAGGAAGCCGTCTTATCCACATATTGCACATACCCTGTGACATCTGGGATCTTTTTTGAATGACTGCGCACAAGGGTAACGTCAACCGTGATGCCAAAACACTCTTCATCAGGGAAATCAAATCCCTGGATCATCCCCTTGGAATGAATGTCTTTTGTACGGAAAAGGAAATACTGTCCTTTTTCAAGGACATGCGCCATGTTGTTATAAGAACAGTATCCCCTGTCCCCCATAAAGACTGTCTTCTGTCCCGAAATGGCCACATAACGGTCAGCCATGGAACAAAAAGCCCTGAATTCATCTTTAAAATGGACAGGCTGGATGAGGGCATCAGTATAAGTATGCTTTTGAAGGTCGTAAAAGGCATTCAGGTGCATGCTGTAAAAGCCCTTTGCAGAATGCACCCCGGACACATAGTATTCAGACGGCGGGAAGGACGGCCTGCTGAAGAAAGTAAAATTGGAGCCATCGGCTGCGATAAAACGATAATCCGAAGGCGTTTTGTCAAGAGAATCTGTAAAAGAATTGAAATGCCGGAATACCATTTCCAAGGCTTCGGGTTTGAGTTTTGCACGCTGTTGATTGAGGGCGGAAGCAGTCGGAGCCCGGATTAGCAGTGAAATCTGATATGATGGCCGAAACAGAGTGGACGGCGTTGGAAAAAAGGGATTTGATTTTTTCATGAAACATAAATAATGTACCTCCTTGGCTTGAAAATGCTTCCAAACCAAGGGCCGCTTTCGTTACCTCTGAAAACCAATCAGTAACGAAGGCGGCCGCACATTTTGGGCTGTTTGTCAATCCCTTTTATGAGATTTTATGATTTTTTAATATTTTGGTTAGAACCCAGCCATCAAATTAAGCTGTCCGCTTAACTTAATCACATTGTAGGCTGAATTGTGTAACAGTTCAGACACCCATTAAAAAATATGACGAAATTTTAAACAGTTCATTCGAATTCTTCGAGGCTGAATTGT
>JAIEEY010000059.1 GCA_029067205.1 Lachnospiraceae bacterium | reverse complement strand
GAAAGGGTATTCCCGTTCTTTGATGTGAGGTTCATAGCGGTCACTGACGGTTACGACTCCAACAAGTCCGGCGAAGAACTGCTTATGCCGCTGAAAAACATGGTAAATGAGATGTATGTGAAAGATTTATCTGACAAAATGAAGTCGGCATACAAAGCAAAGTAGAGCAACGGGGAATTTTGTGCAGGCAAAGTACCTTATGGATATTTAAAGGAAGGCAAACGTCTGATACCCGATCCTGACACAAGGGATATTGTTGTGAGGATATACCGGATGTTCCTTGCCGGAAGTTCTCTGAAAGAGATCAGTAGAACATTATCAGGGGAAGTGCTAAATCCTTCTTCCTATAAGAAAGTAAAAAAAGGGGAGAGATTGGCAAAGAGGATATGACAGACTTGAGAAGCGCCACGGTCAGGCATATTCTTACCAGTGAAGTTTATGCAGGGGATTATGTCCATGCAGAGTATTTGGATATGATCCTGACGGAGCATCCAGAGGTGGAACTGGTACAGATACAGCTTAACTATGTGGACTATGATGATTCCGGTGTACAGAGCAGGAAATGCCTTGAAGTCTGCGCAAAGCATAACAAGCCTGTTGTGGTTATGGAACCTGTCAAGGGAGGAAGTCTTGCAGACCTTCCATCTGATGCGGACGAAATTTTGAGAAATCTGAACGGCGGAAGTAATGCGGGTTACGCACTCCGTTTTGCTGCAAGCTGCAGGCAGGTGTTTATGGTGCTTTCGGGAATGAGCGATTTAAAACAGATGCAGGATAATATCAGTGCCATGAAAGAATTCCAGCCGCTGAATGAAACTGAATATACCGCCATAGAAAAGGTATGTGAGATATTTAAGGCACAAAATTTAATTCCATGTACTGCCTGCCGATATTGCACAGATGGTTGCCCGAAAAAGATACTGATACCGGATCTATTTGCAGATATGAATGCAAAAAAAACAATACAATGACTGGAACAGCGATTACTATTATAATCAAGTACATACGCAGGGGCATGGAAAGGCAAGTGAATGTATTAAGTGTGGAAAATGTGAAAAAGCCTGTCCGCAGCATTTAGAGATAAGAACACTCTTAGCACAGGTTGCAGGGGTATTTGAAAAATAGAGGCATGCATAGAATAATAAGGTGCTGACTGTGAATCTAAGACAGCCAGCACTTTATTATTACCAAATTTCTAAACTATCCTCTGTATCTGCCCTCATTTGCAAGCTGCCATCAAGTGCTAATCAAATCTATCGGGAATCCGATGGATTGCATGCAGGGTATGCGGGGTAACGCGGAATTTTTGATCAATCATTTCAGGTGATGTCAGTAAATACTTAAAGAGCCTTGTCCTGATCTATTTATGCGGTAAACAGTACCTTTTTAGCCATCTGGCTTAAAATAATGTGGTTGGAATTCGTAATGACAAACCTGCAGATGGTGAAGAGATGAAAAAAGTGCGGAAGGGACAGATATTTATCTGTCCCTTTCCATGTATATATTGGTGTAATCTGTTTATGCTGTTAATATTAAGCAGATTTTTGCCCCGCCGTATCAGAGGGAGAATTTATTCAGAAATACTCCAGCCATTTCACATTCGGCCTGTTTTTAATTTTATTCCACTTGGCTGAGAGTTCCTCATATGTCAGGTTAGTGAAGAGTTTGTTAATCTGGTATGCAGGGTCTATACAGTTGCAGTCATGGGTCAGCCTGTTTTGCACTATCCCATAGGAACCATTCTTATACCTGACTGCCCTGAAAATAACACCTATATAGTTCCATTCAAATAATACCCCGAACTCTTCTATAAGCTCATCAATGTAAAAGTGCAGCGTCCGAAGGGATTCTTTGAATTTATCTGACAGTGGCTCTATGATTTCAACGCTGTCGAAAGAGGGAAAAGTATGGAGCGGCAGCTGTTGTGCTCTTTATCATATCTGTTGAAAGAAAAGTTTTTATTAACCCGCTTTCCATACAGGATATTTGATTGTCTGCTACATTTTTCAATGTAATAATATCTTCCTTTTTTGAATCTCAGACTTGTTGCAAAAATCAGCTGCCCGGCTTTTATTTCTTTGCCATTTTTATCTACCATACATTATTCTCCTTTAATAAGTCTGCTATTTAACAGCAGTATTTTTAATCTGTTCTGCAGTACTGAGGTTGTCAATATCCATTAGGATACCGACCAGATCTATGCATCCAAAGGGCGGAAGGATCAGTGTCCCGATTAGTTCGCTTATGGTGTGAATTTTTTGCTCTCCATCACTTGCACGGATTGCAAAGTATCCGCTTTGGATGTCATCGTTCTGGCTGGAAGTGAATGTCTGGCCAACAATGTGGTAATTATAAGTATTGTTGATGACTGTACGTTTTACGGCATAATAGCAGCCCTCATAGCAGCATGAATTTATCCGCTTCTGGTAATCCATTACTGCATGATAATTATCTGCCCGACTGATTTGTTTATCAATAATATCATGGGAATATGATTTTAACAGAATATCCGCAGTGGACAGGATATCTTTATGTATGGATGCAGATATCCCGGTTTTAAAATCCGAGTATTCCAGTTTGTTTTGTTCCAGATATGTCCAGACTGCCTCAGGACAGTCTGCATATGACTGGCTGTGCATGACTTCCAGTATCTTCTGGATTTCCGCATCGGGGATTCTTCCGTTAAAGGAAATGGAATAAATTTTTTCCTCACTGCCTAACTCAAACAGGTAAGTCTGCAGTTCTGTCCTGTCTTGTATGGGCGGAGCCTGTCTGTCTTTTTTTAATGCTATTGCATCTGTGTTAAGGGCTTCCCTGTTATAGGTGTTTTTAGAAGTTTTATCTATCATCCTAAATTTCGCGATTTGGTCACGTGTTAAGATGTGGTCACCCTGCAAAACCCCAGATACCCTTGATGTTTGCAT
>JAIEEY010000058.1 GCA_029067205.1 Lachnospiraceae bacterium | reverse complement strand
CAATTTCTCTGTGTCATATTCCCCATAAAAGGAAATCGTTGTTGTGTCAGCATGGAGTCTTTCTGTGGGATTCCCGGCCTGCTTTATGGCAGAAAGCGCCATGACCTGGTACATTTTCTCGGGATCCGATTGTCTCATGCGTTCCAGTGCACGTCCGGTATTAAAAGAATTGACTGTTGCAGATTTCGACGCACTGCTAAGGAAAAAACTGACATCAATCCCTTCAAAACGGTCTTCCAGGTGAGTCAGAGGTATCCGTATGTCTGTAAATGTGGATAGAACAAGAAGCTGCGCCAGATCCCCCGGAGATACCTCCCAATAGTCGGGATCCCAGGAAACGTTATCGTTAATGTACTCTGCAGGCCCTAACTGTTTCATAACAGAATGTGCCAGTGTCAATATCATGGGGAGCTTTAGCTTGCGGGTAAAACCAGATTTCATTTGTAATTTAGCCATGTTTAATTCCTCTTTTCCTTTTTACCATCTATCATACACTTTATGGTTGAAAAAGGGAAATTAAATCAAACTATTTTTTTGTCAAACTGCTCGATATGGGTAATTAAAGACGCCTCATGAGTGATAGCGATTATTTTATGAATTATATAAAATTTTGGTATTTGTATTGAATTATTGTTAAAAATATGTCAGAATTAGTGTATTAAATATTTTTTTTGTTTAGTACACAGGAGGCATAGATCATGAGAGGGATAGATACACAGGTTCGCAAAACGCGACGTGCGATTTTCAGGGAAGTGGCAAACATGGCATATCATTCCACCAATCTTGTGGATGACATGGAGGCGCTTCCTTATAAACTTGTAGATGCAGAGAACTCACCTTATTGGGATAATATTTACCGGGAGCGTGAGATTATTCGTGAGCGCACAAGGCTTGCGATGGGAATGTCGCTGCGCCCGGAGGACGAGCCAGTGCAGGTTAGTCAGGGCGTGGAGGAGAGCAACATTGATGAGAAGTATTATGAGCCTCCCCTGATGCAGGTGATTGCGTCCGCCTGCAATGCATGTCCTGAAAATCGATATGAGGTGACGGATAAATGCATGGGCTGCCTTGCGCACCCATGTAATGAGGTGTGTCCGAGAGGTGCGATCACCATGCAGAATGGGCACTCTGTCATTGACCAGGAGAAATGTATTAAATGTGGTAAATGCAAGACAGTATGTCCGTATGATGCGATATCCCACCAGCAGCGTCCATGCCTTGCCCACTGTGGTGTCAATGCGATTCATTCGGATAGTCACGGCAGGGCAGTGATTGACAATGATAAATGTGTCTCATGTGGACAGTGTATGGTAAGCTGTCCATTTGGAGCCATTGCAGATAAATCCCAGATTTTCCAGTTAATTCGCGCGATGCAGTCAGGCAGGAAAATTATCGCGCAGGTAGCCCCTGCGTTTGTCGGCCAGTTTGGACCGAAGGTGACACCTGATATGCTCAAGACAGCGCTGAAAGAATTAGGTTTTTATGATGTGTACGAGACGGCAATCGGTGCCGATATGGGCGCTATGACAGAGGCAGAGCATTATGTGACAGAAGTTGCGACAGGGGAATTGCCATTTCTCCTTACGTCGTGTTGTCCATCATGGTCAATGCTCGCCAAGAAATTTTTCCCAGAAACGATAGACAAGATCAGCAATGCCTTGACACCAATGGTGGCAGCAGCCCGGGTCATCAAGGAAGAACATCCTGATGCGAGTGTCGTGTTTATCGGACCATGTGCGAGTAAGAAGCTTGAGGCAAGCCGCAGGACAGTCCGCTCCGATGTGGATTTCGTCATTACATTTGAGGAGCTCACAGGCATGTTCGAGGCAAAGGGAATTCTTTTAGAGGAAATCGAGGCAATGGATTCCATGAATGGCGCGACAGCAGCGGGGCGCGGTTATGGTGTGGCAGGTGGTGTTGCCAGTGCCATTGAGAGCTGTATCAAGGAGTATTATCCTGATACTGAGATTCACATCGAACATGCAGAGAGTCTTTCCGAGTGTAAGAAAATTCTGATGCTTGCAAAAGCCGGAAAGAAAAACGGCTGTTTGATCGAGGGTATGGCGTGTCCGGGAGGATGTGTCGCTGGTGCAGGTACGAATATTGCGATTCCTACAGCAGCCAAGGATTTACTAAGCTTCAAGAATTCTTCCGAGAAGAAGCTGCCGGAGCACAATGTACGCCAGCCTGAGTGATAGCCGTAGTACCGTTTGCCATAATATGTTTGAAAATTTTCTGGCAGGAAAGAAAGGTGATAGATCAATGAATGCTTTACCAATCGAAGATATGAGTAAAACATATATAGAGCATTCTATGGTGATTGACAATTTTGTTATTAAAATAGGGAGTCAGATTAAAGACAGCCTGTGCCGTGTATTTAGTGATGGTGTACAATATCAATGGAAAGAAAACGATGACAAAATGATCATACCAGATGCATCGATCATGTGTAATATAAGAGATCGGCGGAATGTTTCATTCACTGGAGTTCCACGCTTTGTAATGGAAGTTTTATCAGATGCAACTGAAGAATACGACCGCAATGAAAAAATGCAGATTTATTGCAAAGTTGGTGTCTCTGAATATTGGATTGTAGACTGGAGAAAAAAACAGGTTGAAATCTATATGTTTGATTGGAAAGAAGATGGCACGAGTTATGCATATCTGTTTAAAAAGGTGACAGAGAAGAATAAGGAAGAATTGCAGCTCGTGATGTTTCCGAATTTGAAGATTACTTTTGATGAATTGTTTCATATTATGTAATTTTCTTTTTTATCTGTTCAGCATTATAATAATAATAGCACCACTTTACAACTTTTTTACATTTTGGTTCAAACATGGATAAAATACAGCTTTTTCTAATTTACAAGGTGCAAATTTTGTTATAGGATACAATATTTGACGTGCTAAAAAGCTAAAAT
>JAIEEY010000057.1 GCA_029067205.1 Lachnospiraceae bacterium | reverse complement strand
ATATGCAAAAATCAAGGGTATATGGGATTTTGCAGGGTGACCACATCTTAACACGTGACCAAATCGCGAAATTTAGGCTATAACTTTTCATCAATGATTTTCTAACTTTAGTCCTGATCCTGTTTGTTATATCCAATGCAAGACAATCCGGATCACTCTCTTCAAGTTCCATATCAGTAATAGTTATACTACGGTAATATGAAATTAAAGGACGTTCTTTACATATGGAACCATAATCAGGATGGAATGTTTCATGCTGTGTAGATAATTCAGCGTTCAGTATTCTTAAAATATCCTCATCATCTTGTAGCATTCCTAAACACAATTCTTTGAACTCATAAGTAAGCATCTCCTTGGAATAGATAATCTTCAACAACTGTCTGCCTTTCATTTTTTACTTAGATTGTACTCTTCATTCATATCATTGCAAACAGCAGTCTCAATATCTTTCACATCATCATTCAAACAATCTGTGATCACATAGCCCCTTGTACGCTCCCCTAACTGATATGTAAATTTATACTGATCCTGATAAGTTATCTTATTCTTTTTATCCAAATACGCCAGTGCTTTCAGGAACATACTTTTCAGTTCTGATTTTGCAGCTGAAACATACTCACAGAATAATACGCCATCAGAAATATTGCATTTTTCACAGACAGCATCTATTTCATCAGGGTGATAAACTGCATTGCAAATCCCTTTATGCATCAGTTCCAACTTTTCACAATACCAATCAGTAAATGAATACCAGTTATCATCAAGATCAAACTTTGCTTGTAGAAAGTCTATCATTGATTGGATATTCTTTCTATTGTTACTTGTACGCTGTACTTTTTCTTTTACTATATCATAAACCTTTATTATAATAAACGCATTTCCCTCTCTTACATCCTAAATTCCGCATTGAATTATAACGAGGAGGGGACAGGAGCTTTTATATTAAACGCTTTGAAAATCGCCTTATGATTACTGGTTAATTCTGTCAGCACCTGTTTCCCATTTTTAAACTGAATCAGACGAAGTTTCTTTAATTCGCTGTATAGTTTACTTAGCGAATATGATGAATATAGATTTTTATCTTCCATTATTTTCCTTATATACGACGTGATTATGAGTGAGATAAAACCTATAAATATCCGGCCTTCCATTGCTTTGTCTGTATGGATCCGCAGCCTTTCCAGATCAAGTTCATTTTTTATGTTGTCAAAAGACTTTTCTACCACGTCTTTTGTACGGTATATATTCAAAATATATTCAGAATCTTTACTGTCATTGGTCAGGATAACAAAATATCCTGTCAGTTCCAGCTGTTCCCTGATGAAATCCTCTTTCCGGTGTATGTTATACGTTCCTTCCTTGTTTTTCTGGAATGAAAAATATTTTCCTGCCTCTGCCGAGTCCATTCTGACAGTTCCGTCAACCAGTCCGTTTTCAATCTTTATGACCTTATGCATCAGCCGGTCATGTTCCTTTGCCGCCCTTTCCCTATCATAGTATATATGGAGATATGCCCGTCTCCCGTTTATTGTCTGTTTCTTTACTGCGGCATAATAAATATGCCCGTCCACCTCGATGGCATTTGACGGGCTGGTTATTGTTGCAGTATTTTCCCTGACCGCTTCTTTTGCCATACCTGTAGAAAACGGAACCCCTATAGCAAACTTAATATATTTTTCCAGCAGGACTCCTACTCCTTTGGAAGAGTAAAAGCCCTTATCCATTACAAAATGCATCTGTTTGAGCTGCAGCTGTTCAAGAAAAGCAACCATGCCAACAAGGGTACTCACATCTTTTACGCTCCCAGGGTAAATGCGGGCAAATACAGGAAGACGCGAATCCTCTCCAAAAAGCATTGCCAGATTGATCTGGGGAAGATCCTCATGGTCACGGTTATATCCATATTCAACATAATTTATCAGTTCAGACCATGAAGAGACAGAAGAAATGTCAAGTGCCAGGTATTCTTTCTCGCCACGGATCTCTGCCCATCTTTTATAGAACTGCATTCTCCTGTCTTCATCCAGGTCTTTCAACAGCCTGCTGATGCCCTGTGAGGAAGGGGCTGTCGGGACCTGGGAGTTTCGTGCCCAGTCTTCGCATAAATAAAGGGCTTCATTCTCAGAACAGGAGTGCATCGCACAGACAAGAATGTCTTTCCAGCAGTCTGGAAAAGTTTCTATCAGCGCCTGCTTCAGACCACAGGCAGAAGAAGCCTGATCCATAAGGTAGATATTCCCAAAATCGACAGACCTCATAACGGAACTGGTCTGGAAATCTGAGGTATCTGTATCTTCTCCGTAAAGTTCATAGTATTTTTTATTTGGAAGGAAAGCTCCCGTGACAGGATCCTTTTTTCCAATATAAATGCGTTTTTGACGGGACTGGTGTTTTTCAGAATCCCATTGCGCAATAGCTTCAAAAACATATGTCGTCCCCTTAATAACCTGTTCACCCCGAAAACTCATTAATTCATCACCTCGTTATAATTATTATAACGATATTGAAACAATAAATCAATGGATGCAAAGTATAAAATTCAGTATTTATGGGAGGCTAAGCCTGAAATCATTAACCTCGTTATAATTTTTGCGGAATTTAGGTTACATATTCATAATATCTCTTCCAATCTTCTAACTGTAACTGTTTTGATTTTCCTGTCTTTATTGGCTCATGAAGATATTCACAAATCTTTCTGGCGTGTTTCAAATAACATCTATATTAGTTGACAGATCACGATTTGTCTGATTGGACGCAGAATATCCCCAGAAT
>JAIEEY010000056.1 GCA_029067205.1 Lachnospiraceae bacterium | reverse complement strand
ATATTAGTATTAGATAAAATTTTATGGTAGAAGGGAGCCGAAAAATGATTAACCGCTTATTTGGAAATTATCTGGTAGAAAAACAAATATTATCGCAGAGCCAGCTGGATGATTTACTTCCTGTTCAGAAAGACTTTAAAGCTGAGGTAGAGACAATAGCCGTGATCAATAAAGTTCTTACATCAGCAGCTGCGCAGGAGCTTTTAGGGCAGATTGATAAAGATAAAGAACGTTTTGGTGAGGAAGCGATTGAGGCAGGATACCTCAGCGATGAAAAACTGGACGAGATCTTAACGTATCAGTCAAATACTTTTATGAAATTGGTTCAGAAACTTTTGGATCGTGGGATATTTAGTCTGGAACAGATCAATCCTTTTTTGGATGAGTTTCAACAGCGTGGGGGATATAATGATGCCCAGATCAGCGCACTGATTCATGATGACTTGGAACAGTGCATCCATATTTTTGTCCCGATGAAATCAGAACAGCTCAAAGAATACACACTTACCCTTGTTCGGACGATACGCAGGCTGATTGACTGTGATGCGTATCTGGATAAGGCATACACTGCACGTTCTCTGCAGCTTGACAAGTATGCTTGTCAGATGATCATCGGGGATATGCATATGAAAGTGTATATCAGTGCACCAGACAACGGTCTGCTCGCCATTGCCAATCACTTTACAGAGGATACATACAGCGCGGTTGATGCGGATGCCCTGGACAATGTTGGGGAGTTCATCAACTGTGTGAATGGTTTGTTTGCCACCAATTTAAGCTATGATGATGTCGCAATCGATATGAATTCACCTGAATATTCCATAGATGGACCGTTTATCAGCAACGAGAAATTGTATGTGATTCCTATTCATGCCAATGGCTGCAGTTTTAGAGCAGTTTTAGAAGTATATGAATAAATATGCTTTTCAAAATATAAGAAGAGGATAAGGAGATTAAAAAATGAGTACTGTTTTGATAGTTGATGATTCCAAAACATCGAGATATATGCTTCGCCATATTCTTGTCGAAAATGGTTATGAAGTAGTTGCAGAGGCGGAAAATGGTCAGGAAGGTTATGATAAATACTGTGAGCTTGAGCCTGATTTTGTGACACTTGATATTACCATGCCTGTGATGGATGGCATTGAAACCCTTGTTAAGATCAAAGAATACAATGAGGAAGCCAAGGTGATCATGGTAACAGCATCTGGGCAGAAAAATAAAATGCTCGATGCAATTAAGCTTGGCGCTGCTGATTTTGTTACAAAGCCTTATGAGACCAGCCAGATTATAAGCATTATGGACAGTATGAAATAAAAATATACGCACCATACAGGAGGAAACAGCATGATTCAAGCTACTAGCTGTGGTGGCGTAGTCATTTTCAGAGGGAAAATTTTACTTTTGTACAAAAATTTCAAGAACAGGTATGAAGGGTGGGTATTACCAAAAGGAACCGTTGAAACTGGCGAAAAGCATGTGGAGACAGCCCTGCGCGAAGTGTTTGAAGAATCCGGCGTGAAAGCCACTGTCATGAAATATATCGGGAAAAGTGAATATACCTTCAATGTGCCTCAGGATATCGTAGAGAAGGAAGTTCATTGGTATCTTATGATGGCTGATAATTATTACAGCAAGCCACAGCGCGAGGAATTTTTTGTTGATTCAGGATATTATAAGTATCATGAGGCTTATCACCTGCTCAAATTTTCAAACGAAAAACAGATATTGGAGCAGGCTTATCAGGAATATCTGGATCTCCGAAGAAACAAACAATGGATAAAACCACGTTAAAACAACCAAAAAGAAGGTCTGTCCTGACCTTCTTTTTGGTTTGAAATATTGAGAATCTTATGTTAGAATAGTCATGGATTATAGAAACGTAATGGGGGAGCAGTGATCAGAATGCGATTTAGCAGAAAATTGTATATCAGCCCTTCTTTGGATAAAAAATGTGGAACAGTAAAATGGAAACTGCGGACCGGCAGGCCACAGCCGTTTGTCTATATCATCGCCCTTGCGAAAAATAATGACCTGCTTGAAATTTATCATAGCGGGATGCTGAAACAGAAATATTACAAGAAAAAACAAAATGCTCCATATATTGTCGGTATTGCTGTGGGGTATAGCGGTGCGGTAGACCTTGTCATAGAAATCATTCAGGATGTTTTTCGCGAAACAGGCGCATATGATGTGAAAGCTTTTTTTACAAAATAAATTGATGGTTAAGGGGATTTTATGGTATCAATACTATTAACTGTCCTGAAAGTAATCGGAATCGTAATCCTGATTGTTCTCGGACTCATTTTATTCATATTGCTGTTGGTTCTGTTTGTACCAGTCAGATATCGCGGCGGAGGCAGTTATCAGAATGGGCTGTTTGCGGCAAAACTGCATGCGTCGTGGCTTTTGCACATTATATCGATAAAGGGAGAGTATCAAAATGAGCAGGCGCTCCATGTTGATCTGAAGATCTTTGGCATTAAGATTTATGACAATTTAAGAGTGGGCAGCAAAAAAACGAAGCATAAAAAAGTAAAATCAACCAAAAATAAAACAGAAGGCACTGGTGAAATTCAAGCTGCTTCGTCAGTGGATTATACAGCGGAGGATACCACATCGGAAGATGCTGTATATGAAAAAGAACAGGCCAATGATTTTAGTGAGAATATCTACAACAAAGTAGATCTGACTGTGATTGATGACTTTCCAAGTAACGCGGTCAATAGCAGCGGTAAAATACTGGGAATTGTTCAAAAAATTAAGAATATTTTCACTAACTTTGTAAATTTTTTCAAAAATATAAAGTTCACATTCCATAAAGTTTGTGATACAATAGTGAGGATAAAAGATAACATAAAATATTACATGAAAGTGTTACAACTTGATAGTACAAAGCGGGCGTTTGCAGCATGCCAGAAACAGGT
>JAIEEY010000055.1 GCA_029067205.1 Lachnospiraceae bacterium | reverse complement strand
AGCCCTCGGCGTTTGAGAGCGAAATACACCCATTGCACAAACTTCGTTTATGCAATGGGGATTTCGCCCTTGCAGGGGGCACAAGTCACGCTGGCGTGACTTAGCAAATGCTGACGCATTTGTAACAACCGCCAACAGGCGGATATGTTCGTAAACGTGCCGCTTATGCTGCCCACTCACAGCCTGCCATACCAGCACCACTTCTTTTCAGAATCGGTCACTGTCATTTGCAGGAGGGAGGACAAAGCACAATACAAAGGCATTCATTTATCCGCATGAGCAAGCTGTCCGATGTTAGGGGCAGGGTCACTTATATATCCAGCCATGCGAAGCAGGAAAACCTGTATGCGGTCTATGAAACAACAGACCGCCATTATTGGACGGAGCTTGCAAAATGCAGCCAGCAGGAATTTTTAAAAAGTAGCACAGAGGGGAAATGTATTGAGGCAAGGGAATTTATTATTGCCCTGCCCGAATCCTTCCCAGATCTTTATGAGCCGGACAAGCTGTTACAGTTGTTCACAGACCGCTTTAAGGAAAAGTATGGTGTGGAGTGCGTATCGGCTCTGCATCATAACAAACGAAAGACAAACTACCATATCCACCTTATTTTTTCAGAGAGGGAGAGATTGCCTGAACCTATAGAAAAGACTGCCGCAAGGAATATGTTCTATGACGAGCAGGGGAAACACGTCCGCACCAAGAAAGAGATACTTGACGAAAACGGAGATGTCCGCAAAGGCTGTAAGATTGTGAAGAAAGGTGAGATATATGAGCGTAATCTCTTTACCGCCAAGAATAAGCTGTTCAAGCAGGACGGATTTGTGGACGAGGTAAAGCATTTTTATACAGACCTTATCAATACTTTGGTAAAGGACGACAAAGAGAAACTACACGTTTTTGATGAAAACGGTCTGTACCTTGCCACCAAGAAGATAGGGAAAAATAATCCGAAAGCGGAACAAATACAGACGAATAACAGATACCGTATGCGCTGGAATCGTGAGGTTGACAGGGCAATTGTAAGCGGTGTGGCAGAAGCAGAGATACAACAGATAAAAAATGAGTACGTCTCTGAGCGTATCAAAGAATCCATTGATGTATTCGACAGCCAGCCTGAACGGTATGGTAATATCATTATGAGCGCTGTTATCGTATTGGCACTCTTGATTTCCAAGGTATTGGAAAAGGCAATCGAATTATATACAAGACTATTTGATACAGAGTCGATACAGCAGCAAATGCCAAAACAAAAGCCTGTCCCCGGGCCACCTGAAAAAGAAATTCAGATCGAGCCAAAGATACCGCCCAAGCCTGTCATGTCAGTCAAAGCAACAGAATATCCCAATCTGTCTAAGATTTATAAAGAACTGAACCGTCAGAATGGGATTATCTTTGATGCTGAGAGAGAACGCAACGCTTTAGAGCTTGAGCGTGACAGCCTGAAGGGATTTGCGAAACTTACCAAGAAAAGGGAACTGCAAAGCAGAATCGAACGCAAGAACGAGGAAATTGACCTCTTAAAAATTGGCTTGTCAGGAATTGCAAAACGGTATGGATTTCATACAGTGCATGATTTCTATAAATCCTATCACACAGCAAAAACCGACTATATAGCTTATCAAGAAAAGGTTGCTGATTGGGAGAAAACTTATGGCAAAAAAATCCCCAAAGATACTTTGTATAACAAACTTCAAAATTTCCAGAAAAAAACAATGAATCGACAATCAGATAAAGCTACGCGAAGTAACAGCAGAGGGACAAGATAATTACCGCCCCTCTGCTAACACTACGAATTAGTTAGATTTACAGCCTCATGATTTTGAAAATTATTTCTTTTTTCAAAAGCAACTACATTATAATATTGTCAATCCGATAATTATACCTCGTACTTTCTCAGATCGATTCCCTGCTGCTGAGCCATCTCAACAAGTTTATCCGGTGTTGCACAATCTATATCAAATGATTCACTCAATGCGCCACCAAATCCGCCATCATAATATGCTCCAAGACATTCATCTCTCATATCGTCTCTTAGTCTGTCTATATCAATTGTTATTGTTGCTTTTCTGTACATTATCAAATTCCTCCAAAATACATTTATAATTCCAAGAATAGTCTCTTTTTCATATTAAATACTCATTAACATCACAATCAAATTTATAGCATATAGGCAATTCAAGAGCAGAAACTACATGCTTCTACTGGCCACTTGTCAACCGATGTTCCCACGATAGATTCTCTTGGTATCCAATATACTTCAGATGAATAAACCACTTACCAATCCTCTGATTCATCAATTTCATCATTTATTATGTCTTGCTAATTTTTTGCCCAAATGTTACCATTATTCCAACTTTGAACAGTATGTATTACTATACCTATTTTTTTAATCTATAAAATACTTCTTCTTGTGTTTTACATCTTAAAATCTTTTTTGATATTTCCAATGTAGATAATATTTCGCTTGGACTATGCTCTAAATATAAATCTCTATTATACAAATCACCG
>JAIEEY010000054.1 GCA_029067205.1 Lachnospiraceae bacterium | reverse complement strand
GGTTTGAAAAGGGACAGGTGATTGTCAACCATAACAAATTTATGGGCTATACCAAGAATGATAAAGATGAGCTGGTCATCGTACCCGAAGAGGCAGAGGTTGTGCGCCTGATCTTCAGGCTTTACCTGGAAGGCTACAGCACCGCCAAAATCAGCGGGTACCTTGAGGAAAAGGGGATCAAGACGGCGACGGGAAAGGATAAATGGAATGCGACTGTGATAGCCAAAATGATAAGAAATGAGAAATATATGGGAGATGCCTTACTGCAGAAAACTTACACAGTGGATTTCATGACAAAGAAAAAAGTCCCCAACAATGGTATCGTACCACAATACTATGTGGAGGACGACCACGAGGCGATCATACCAAAGGAATTATTTTTCAGGGTACAGGAAGAGATCATGCGTCGGTCAGCCATGTCAGGCACCTGCCAGATACCAGAGTTTGACAACGACCTTGTAAGAAGGCTGATTGCAGGCATCAGGGTAATCTCCGCAGACAGAATAGAGATACAGTTCCAGTCGGGAATCGTCATGGAGCAGGAGATTGTAAATGAGTAAAATGGTGCAGGAATGACAACTGAATAAGGATATGTTATTCCTGCCGGTTTACGGTAAGAATAAAATGCCCGTTAGCAGTGCGGGTGTTTTATTGTTGGCGTAAACAGTAATGCAGAAGTGCATTGAAAGCAGGCTGATGATTGAACGAAAGCGCAAAATGATAAAAATGAATCAGAGGAGAGAAGAATAAGTGAGAGCAGAGGAAACGTTACAATTCATGATGGATTTTTATCCAGAGCTATATCCGACAAGAAAACACTGCCTGAACCATTTATTCTGTTCCATTGGGAACGGATATGGATGGTGGAAAGGAGAGCTGGTTGACAAAACCTGCGAATTTAGCAAAAGATACAGGCTTGTTGAAACTATCGAAAAAGCGAGACCGCGGAATGAGGAATACTATCAGGCACGTCTGGAGATGGAGAAAGGGATCAGGAAAGAAAAAAGGAGACAGCTACCGGATCACGCCACTGAATGTCAAATATAATTTTGAGTGGAGTACGCCGAGCAAGAATTATTCGTATATTTACCATTATCCCAAGAATATCAAAGAGGACTGGCTTGCGCTGTTAAAGGAATATGAGCAGATGCTGGTCGAAGATGGAATTATTCAGGATGACAATCAAAAGGAAGTGCTGGAAGAGCTCCAGGAGAAGCAGAGTGGCGGGATGCAGATGGTATAGCAGCTACACTTGTTTGAATGCAGATTAAATGATTCTGCCAGACAGAATCAGGGAGAGGAAGGAATTAATGGATTTTTTGGTAATATTAACACTGAGATATATGTTTTCTACTGCTCACTTTTTCTGCCTGGTGTGCTTATGCATTATTTTTTTGACGGGGAGGTCGAACGATTAGGGAAGACAGACTGATCTGTAGCTGTTTCAAGAATAGGCAGAATGGAACTGATACTTTAGCCATTGAGCAGCAATATTTTTTTGTATGAAAAATTCCTTTTTGCAGATATTAGGAGTCAAAGAAGCCGTCCGTATGGCAGCATCGCATAAATATGGCATCCAATAAAAAAGAGTATATAGTTGAATATATGTATTGCTTTATATATTCCTGAATCCGTGAGCTTAGCCTCAGATTAAAACTGGACGAAATTATCCGGTAAAAATGTGAGGTAAGGCATTGCT
>JAIEEY010000053.1 GCA_029067205.1 Lachnospiraceae bacterium | reverse complement strand
GATTATTGATCATTGGAAATTTGCCCATCCAAAGGATTTACAAGATGGACTGGTGGAAGTGACAGAAGACGACTGTCTTGCCAACGTTCCCTTTGTGGAGGGCTGCGGTTTGTGGTTTGACCACCACTCCAGTGAGCATGAGAGACTTCAGCTGGAAGGCAAATATAAGGGAGAGAGCCGCATTACACCTTCCTGTGCGCGCATCATCTATGAATATTATGGTGGGAGAGAACGTTTTCCCCAGTTTGATGATATGATGGAGGCTGTCGACAAGGTGGATTCTGGCAATCTCACCATCGAGGAAATCCAAAATCCCAAAGGCTGGATCCTTGTAGGATTTCTGATGGATCCGCGTACTGGTCTCGGCCGTTGGAGAAACTTTACGATTTCCAACTATCAGCTGATGGAAAAATTAATTGATGCCTGCCGTACCATGACAACCGAAGAGATTCTTGCACTACCTGATGTGAAGGAGCGCATTGATATTTATTTTGAACAGAATGAAAAATTTATGGAAATGGTCAGAAAATATACGCGTGTGGATGGCAACCTCATTATCTCTGATCTAAGAGGTGTTGATCCAATCTACTCTGGAAACCGTTTCCTAATCTACAGCATGTACCCTGAGCAGAATATTTCTGCATGGATTGTCAGCGGACGTGGTGGCGCAGGCTGTAGCGCGGCATGTGGTTACAGCGTCCTCAACAAGACTTCAAACGTCGATGTCGGAAGCCTGATGCTCAAATATGGCGGCGGTGGTCACAGGAAAGTCGGAACATGCCAGTTTCGTGATGATAATATGGCAGAAGAACTGCCAAAGATGCTCTCTGAGCTCTCAAAGATGTCAAATGCATAATAAAAATCGAGTGCATTGCACTCGATTTTTATTATGCATTTTAATTATGCAGCGCTTTCCTCTTTTCAAAAAAAGTATCCACTGATTTCTTGATCTGCTCAGGCGGCATTGTCTTAAGCAGATACCCGTCCGGTTTCAGCTCCATGACCTGCATGACACTCTCCTTATCTCCCTTACTGGTGAGAAAGATAACTGGAATATCCTCAAACTCTACCTCACTTCTGATCATGCCAAGAACCTGCTTGCCATCAACAATCGGCATCTCATAGTCGAGCAGCACCAGATCTGGTCTGTTTGTCGAGAGATATTTGATCGCCATGGCACCGGAATTGGCAAGGATCACCTGATATTTGTCCTCCAGCCATCCTTTTACATTGCGGAGCATGGCGCCGGAATCGTCCACTACAAGAATCTTCTTTTTATTCTGTTTCCCAAATGTTGTGAGGTATGACTCAATCGACTCTGCGACCTCATTGACATTGATCGGACGCGGAAATTCCTTCTGGATCAAATGCAGCGGAATAATCTTTATGATCTCCGCAATCTCTTGGGGATCCCCTGTGACAAAGATAGGAATATCCTTCTCCACTGCCTGATCTTTCAGATATGTAAGTCCCTGATGCAGCTTCATCAGCTCCTCGTCCGCAAAGATAAAGATCAGATCCATGTCCTCCTTTATCTTGCTGAGTACATCTGGATTTGCATGCGTACTTGACACTTTGCAATTCGCTTCCTCAAGCTTTTCCTGAAGTGACACGAGCAGATAACTCTGTACCTCCGATACAATCAATACTTTTTGCATAATACTCCTCCATTCTTGCCAAATCCTGCGAATTTGGGCGTAAGCACAAATTTGCCGTGTGAAAAATTTATTTTTCACGCTAACTCCCATTCGTCCGCTTTTGCGGGCACTCAAATCAGGATTGTGAAGTTTTTATTTCACACTAACTTCACTTTTTATTCTGTAATCTCTTCCAGCACTTCTATCATTTTTTTCCCTGTATTCATGACATCTTCCATTGCCACATCCGCCACATAAGCCCGCAGTTCTTCCATATATGAGCTGAGTTCCTCCGGCAGCCGATACTCCTCAAGTTCCGCAAGCGCCGCATCCGCTCCGTCAAGATCAAAGCTGTCCATTGCCGTGTTGAGTTTGTCAAGCGCCTCAATAATCTCTGCCTTGGGAACCTCTTTCTTGTCCTGTTCATTTGCCTTTCCATATGGTTCCAATATCGGTTTGTAGCTTCTGTATAGCTGCATGATAGCAGGATTTTCCTTGGTGATCGTCTCCACATCTTCTGCATTTCCACACTGTTCCATCTTATAGAACAACTCCGATAGTTCCAATGCCCCTATCATGCGTGCCGTATTTTTCAAAGCGTGTACCTCTATAGTATAATCGCGAATCATTCCGTCTGCAAGACATTTTTCAATTTTCGTCAACTTTAGGTCGATTAATTTATAAAAATCACCCAACAGATTTGTGAACAATTCCAGGCTGCCGGAATTCTTAACCCCCTCTGCAACATTAAGTCCTTCTATGACGGGAAGTTCCTGCGATGGTACTGGTTCCTGCGCTGCTGCCGAAGTTGACAATTTCTGCACCAGCTCCTTTGGAAGCCATGCACGGATCTTACTGCAGATATCCTTAAGTTCAATCGGTTTTGCCACAAAATCATTCATTCCCGCTTCCTTAAACGTTTCCCTTGCCCCCATGACTGCATTGGCTGTCAGGGCAATGATCGGCATCTTCTGGATATATTCATCTGGAAGCTTTCTGATATTCTGCGTCGTCTCCACACCATCCATCACAGGCATCATATGATCCATAAAGACAATATGGTATCTCTTTTCCTGTACCATCTCAATTGCCTTTTTTCCGGAATTGGCAGTATCAATATTCATCTGCAATGGCTGCAGCAGACCTCTCGCCACCTTGAGATTCATCTCATTGTCATCCACGATCAAAATCTGTGCCTGCGGTGCGATAAAATTCATCACATTATCGGTCTCGGCAAAAACCGCTGTGGTTTCATGATTGATCACCTGACAGAAATTGAGTGTATACAGAGGCTTATTGACAACTGTCACCTGCTCATTCCAAACATTTTCCCTCATCGGATTCTGCAGTACACAGAGTTCTGTTCCATTTGAGACAAAATGTTCTTCGATGCTGTCTTTCAAACCATGATATACTTCATCGTCCACAAAGAAGAAATCAACCTTCGTATTGCGTTCTTTCGCCTCATAACAGTCCACATATCTCAATCCATAGCCTTCCGCAATCTTTTTCAACTGTTCCAGAATGCGCTTGTCTCCCATATGACCACTTACCACCATCGGCTCATGTACAATCGCTTCCTCCTTGACAACTGCCGCCAGCTGACTGCCAATTACCTTTTGTGGAATATTGAAATAAAATTCACTGCCCTTGCCATACTCGCTCTTCACACCAATCTGTC
>JAIEEY010000052.1 GCA_029067205.1 Lachnospiraceae bacterium | reverse complement strand
GGGGATGAAGTAGTGGCAGAGGAAAGCCAGGAGGACAGAATCCGCTATATCCGCACGAATGCACTGCTCGCCTCTGACGCGGAAAGCGCACGAACCTACTACCACTATGCATCTGACGAGATGTCCAGCATTACCCATGTGGTGGACAGTGAAGCTGGGGAGATTCTCAACCGTTATGAGTACGATGCGTGGGGCAATCTGACTACCTGTGAGGAGATAGTACATAACCGTTTCAAGTTCAACGGACAGCAGCTTGACCCAATAACACAACAGTATTATTTGCGGGCACGTTACTATAATCCTGTTATTGGGCGGTTTACACAGCAAGATACATACCGTGGGGACGGGCTGAACCTGTATGTATACTGTGCGAATAATCCTATTTATTATATTGATCCGAGTGGGCATTTGATCTGCCAGAATATAGCAAATGCGATTATTGATAAACTAAATAATAATAATGCAACAAGAAATGAACAGAAGAAACTAGTTGCATTTCTTAGAACTAAATCTAAACATGATAAATTAACGGACGAAGAGCAAAAAGCTTTAAATAAAATAGCTGGATAGACTTATCTGAATAGGTACGAGAATCAACCATATTTTAAATGCATACCAGAAGGTTATTATCAGGATGACTATGGTAATTGGCATGGGTCTAATAATAGGTTTGTATCACCTAGAGAGGCAGGCGTTCGTACAACTAGAAAAAATAAGCATTATTTAAACAGACCATATATAACAGCCAGTACAAAAAAGATAATTGAAGGAAGAGCAGATAAAAAAATGGTTTCTGGAAATATATGGATATTTGACCCTTATTTGCAAATGTTTATGCCGGGACCGTTCCAGATTGGTCATATTCCTGGAAGGGAACATCACATTCTTAGGGATGAGGCAGAAGGTAAGAACATGACACAATCACAGTTTAATGATTGGATGAATGAAAACCCAGACTTTTTCTTTATGCAAAATAAGATTATTAACGAAAGTCATTTGGCAGAGGAAGGTTATTTGAAAAATCCAGAAGAACAACGGAGAAGACTCTTTGAATTAGCAAATAAAATAGTGAGGGAGGCTAAACAGGGTAATAATATTTCTGGGGAATAATACGATAACTATAGAAAATGTTATTGTTTTTCTACAATTATAGTGAACGACATAAATTTTTTCATTTTGCTATTTTGCAACTCTATAGGAAAGTTCAAATTAATTCACACCAAAAAGAAATTATTAATGTCGTTTACTATAGTAAGGAACTGTCAAGAAATAACTTTTAAATAGTGCGCCTGATTTATCTTCAAGAGTGCCGCTCAAAAATCAGGCGCATAGCGGGCTATATAACTGATTTTTGAGTAATTGCCTAAGCAATTTGCTATTGGAGATAAAGACAAGCAATATTAAAAGTTATTTTCGGACAGTTCCTAAGCTATTTACCATATTAACATTCTTAAAAAATGAATGCTACCTTAATATGACATTTGTAGATTACTGGTTCTGGTTTACACCTATTAGATAATGTGGATTTGGGTAAAAAGAAAGGATGAATGAAAAAGGATGAAAAGGAAATTGAAAGTTGATGATCATGGAAGGACAGAATTGACGTATTACATAACTGACCAAACTAAGGAATCTGAATGTAGAGCACTTGAATTAATCAATTCAGATATAGACTTAGAACAGGCTGATAATATGGGATTTACTTACCTCCATTTTGCGGCACAGTTTGAAAATCCTGTTATAGTTAAGGCACTATTGGAGAACGGTGCGAATGCGAATGCGGAAACATTTCTGGGAGCATCCAGTCTACAGTTTGCTGTAATTAGATGCAAAAATTATGCGCTTGAAAGGAGTTATGAGGTAATAAAATTATTATTAGAAGCAGGTGCTGATCCTGATAAAAAATCAAGGGATGGCTATACTGTAAGGGACTTGACAAAGGATTGGGATATACCTGAAATTGAAACGCTAGTATGTAACTGGGGGAAAACTGCAAATAGTAATTAGACACACAGGGTATAAGCCCTCTATGAAACCTATTTGGATGCGAAAAAAATTACTTTTATGCAAGGAAATTATTTGAATAAATACATTACAGATACGGAAGAGTACAAGCTCATTAATTCTTTCGTTCCTGCTGATTGCCCCTTTTGCCATTCGGAAAAATTCTTTCGGCAGGGACATACGCGCAACAATGTTCAGCGTTACCGCTGTTCGGAATGCAAGGCTACGTTTTTGCCAACTACGGGCACTATTTTTGACGGACATAAAATTTCGATCAGCGAGTGGATGGAATATTGTCTCAACTTGTTTCATTACGTCAACATAAATGCAAACTCGTGGAACAATAAAAACGCTTTTCAGACCTCAAAATACTGACTCCTTAAAATCTTTGCCATACTTGAAGATTACCAAAACAGCATTGTACTCAGTGGCAGTGTATGGCTTGACGAAACCTACTACAAAGTCAGCAAACAGGATGTAGATGTTAAGGATGACGGTAAGAAATACCGGGGCCTGTCGCACAACCAAATTTGCATAGGGGTCGCGTATGACAAAGACAACGTCCTGTGCCTGTACGAGAGCCAGGGAAAGACATCCCAAAAGAAAACATGGGAAACTTTCGGCAGCCATATCCAAAAGGCTCAATACTTGTACATGATGATGAGCAGGGACATAAAAAACTTGTAAATAATCTCTCGCTGACAAGCAAAGTACATCCGGCAAAAGAGCTGAAGGGAATTGCCGATGAATCAAACCCACTCAACCCAGTAAACAGGATTCATATGTTGTTGCAGGAGTTTCTCCATTCGCACAACAGCTTTAGCAGAGACGAAATAAATGGGTATCTCAACCTGTTTTCATTCATCATTAACCCGCCGCATGACTACCTTGAGAAAGTAGAAGAATTGGTCAATTTAGCTTTTCAAAAACGAAAATTGTTGCGCTATCGTGAACAATTTGGTTTAAACAAAAGGGATGGCAATTAAAATATCAACACTGTGCAATAGAGAGTTTTTAAAATACAGTATCCTGACAGTAGTAATAATAGTATTTTTTCAAATAGCTGTTATTACTACTGTCTTTTCCTTTGAATAATCAACGTAAAGGGAATACCCACTGAGCGCAACGGAGTGTGACGGCAGCGTCACGAGGCAGTTCTATGATCCCGACGGGCAGCTCATAAAGGTGATACGCCCCAATGAGTACCAGCGGGCAGGGGACAGCGGGAAAGGCTTACAGTACACCTATGATGCACAGGGGAATGTCCTCACGGTCATCAGGCCGGACGGAACCATACAGGAAAGCAATACCTATGATGCAGAAGG
>JAIEEY010000051.1 GCA_029067205.1 Lachnospiraceae bacterium | reverse complement strand
GGCGTTGCTCTGTTCTATGCATTGCTGACAGTACTCTCAATTATTCTGGGAGATATTCTGATAGCCAGTGTAGATCCGCGAATATCATTTACATCAAAAGGCAGGTGATAGATATGTATGAGGAATTGAAAAGTAAAACCGGTTTAAATCGTGAGGAGCTGTTCAGCCAGGTGAAACACAGCGACACGGAATCGGAAAAAATAGCGGCTCCGAGGTATTCTTACTGGAAGTCGGTGTTCCGAGTATTTTTCCAGAATAAAGTGAACATTGTGATATTGAGTTTGTTGTTGTTTGTAATTGCGTTTGCATACATTTATCCTTCGGTGACGGAGTATGATCCTTATGCCAATCTGCTGGATTCCGACGCCAAGCATCTGTCTCCTGGTGATGCGATGGAACATTTTGGCACCGGTCTGAAGTGGATCCTTGGTTCAGGCGCAGCGGGTGAGCCTACCTTTGAGGCGGTCTGGAACGGTGCGAAGATCTCAATCTCCCTGGCGTTTATCTGCGCTGCCATCAATATGGTCATTGGTGTGTTGCTGGGAGCAGTATGGGGATTTTCCAAAAAAGTGGACATGATTATGATGGAAGTTTACAATATTATCGGAAACGTTCCTATGATTCTGATCGTATCGGTGCTTTCTATGTTGTTTTCTCCTTCTTTCTGGACGATGGTGCTTGCGCTTACCATAGTAGGATGGCTGGGTATTGCGTATTTTATCCGTACACAGGTATTGATCATCCGTGACAGGGAATATAATTTGGCATCCAGGTGTCTGGGTACTTCTACGATTAAGATTGCTTTGAAGAATATTTTGCCCTTTATGACTTCCGTGATTGTGACTTTGCTTGCCACTGAGCTTCCGTCTTACATTTCTTATGAGGTGTTCTTAGCTTATATCGGAATGGGTATGAGTGAGATGTCTCTTGGACGTATGATTTATGCGGCTGAGGCGGCTATGGTGACACCGGGATGGGAATTGGAGTTCTGGGGCCCTGTAGCAGTTGTTTCCATTATCACGATTGTGTTGTATGTAGTGGGACAGAATCTGGGTGATGCATCCGATCCTCGGACACATATGTAGGGAGGTTAGTATGGAGAAAAAGAAAGTATTGTTGTCTGTTCAGGATCTGGATGTCAAATTCCGTGTCCGTGGGCGGATTCTGAAGGCGATTCGCGGGATATCCCTTGATATCTATGAGAATGAGTCCATTGCCATTGTAGGCGAGTCCGGATCAGGCAAATCCGTTTTTACCAAAACTTTTGCCGGTATGCTGGATTCCAACGGATTTGTGAGCAATGGGCATATTATCTTCCATGATGAGGAACTCTCGGATACACGTGCACAGTTAAATGACAGTGCACGCCGCAGTATCGCTTCGATTAAAGAGAAATTGAACAATTTTGCGCGGTTGGAGCCAGGTGCTTCTGTATATCGGGAATTGCTTGCCCTTCAGGCGGAGAAACGGGACCGTTATACACTCAGTGAAGAGGACAGGGCGGCTCAGGAAAAAGAATTGAATGAACTGCGGTTTCAGCGGGCGGAGGTCTATAACAGTAAAACAGCGATGGATCGTTCCAGGGAAAAGGACAAGATCAAGGCTGCCCAGGAAAAGATTTCCCAGCTGGACGCGAAGATTAAAGAGTTGGAAGCACACAATAAGGAGGAACTTCGCAAGCAGAAAGAAGCTGCTGAGCATGATACGGAGTTTCAGCAGCAGTATGCAAAACAGGAAGCGGAGCTCCAGAAGAAATATGATGCGTTAATTCATGAAAAGCTTTCTCAGGATGTTTTAGACAGAAATGAGATTTTGGCTAAGGAGATCTATCTGTCTGTTGCCAGAGGTGACTTCATACGACGAAAAAAGGTTATGAAAAAGCTGATGGAATCTTTCAAGGAGGCAATGAAGCTGGGAATCGACTGGAATGATGAGGTACAGCATAACAGCATTTATGACGGCATTACTCCCAGAGTGAAATATGTCAGCGAGACGAATACGGAACTGATCGGCAGCTGCATATTGGATCTGGCTTATATGCAGTTTCCCAAGGACTGGGCGCAGATCCGTGGAAAGAAGATCGCCACTGTATTTCAGGATCCCATGACGTCCTTAAACCCCATTATTACGATTGGAAAACAGATTTCTTCTATTATCGTAAAGCACCAGAACTGCTCAGAGGCGCAGGCGAGGGTGCAGGCGCTGGATTTGATGCAGAAAGTAGGGATTCCAAATCCGGTTGCCCGCTATGATGATTATCCTTTCCAATATTCCGGCGGTATGCGCCAGCGTATTGTTATCGCCATCGCGCTTTCCTGCCAGCCTAAGATTCTGATCTGTGATGAACCGACCACTGCGCTTGATGTAACGATGCAGGCACAGATTTTGCAGCTGATCAAAGATTTACAGAAGGAGTTTAATTATACAACGGTCTTTATCACGCATGACCTGGGCGTTGTGGCAAATATTGCTGATCGTGTGGCGGTGGTGTATGGAGGACAGATTATCGAGCTGGGGACTGTGGAAGATTTGTTCTATGAGCCACGTCATCCTTATACCTGGGCACTGTTGTCCTCACTGCCCCAGTTGGCGGAACGTAACACTGCTCTGTATTCCATTAATGGTACGCCTCCTTCTCTCTATAATGATATTACGGGAGATGCGTTTGCTCCCAGGAATCCATATTGCATGAAAATAGATACACTGCTGGAACCACCCATGTTTCAGGTCAGTGATACACATTTTGCCAAAACATGGCTTTTGGATCCCGATGCTCCGAAGATTGAGAAGCCAGAGGCAATCTGCAATCTCCACGAGCGGCTCATGCAGGCATACAATATTCAGGGGGTGTGATCGTGTCAAATAATAATTCAAATTCAAAAGAAAATTCCACCGCCGTTTTTCCAGAGCATGGACCGCTGGATGAAAACGGAAGGGAAATCCTGCTGTCAGTCAAGAATATTGACATCACTTTTGGAAAAAAAGAGAATGCAGTCAAAGCCGTACAGAATGTTTCCTTTGATATTTACAAGGGAGAGACATTTTCCCTTGTAGGGGAGTCCGGATCGGGAAAGACTACAGTGGGCAGGGCTGTTATTCGTGTAAATCCTCTGGCAGGCGGTGAAATCCTGTATAAGGGTGTCCGTATTTCAGGGAAAATTTCCCGTGCGCTGGATCGCAGGGTGATCCGGAATATCCAGATGGTGTTTCAGGATCCGGCAGCTTCCCTGAATGACAGGGCTACGGTTGATTATATCATCTCTGAGGGACTGTATAATTTCCACCTCTATAAAAGCAAGGCGGACCGTCAGCAGAAGGTGGAAAAAATGATCAATGAGGTAGGACTTCTGCCCGAGCATCTGACCAGATATCCGCATGAATTTTCCGGCGGTCAGCGTCAGCGTATTGGTATTGCGCGTGCTATGGTTATGGAACCGGAACTGGTGGTAGCGGACGAGCCTATTTCAGCGCTGGATGTGTCTATTCGTGCGCAGGTACTGAATCTGATGAAAAAATTCCAGCGTGAAAAAGAGATCACCTATCTCTTTATTGCACATGACCTTTCTGTGGTAAGGTTTATTTCGGATCGTATTGGTGTTATTTATAAAGGAAAGATTGTAGAGATTGCAGAGTCGGAAGAACTTTTCAATTTCCCGCTGCATCCTTACACACATTCCCTGATTTCGGCGATTCCCATACCAGATCCAAAACTGGAGAAAAACAAAGTGCTCTATACCTATGATCCATCTATTCATGATTACAGTCAGGAAGAGCCAGAGTTGGTTAACATTGGTCATGACCATTATGTATATGGAAGCAAAAAGGAGATCGAGCAGTATAAGGCCATTAGGGATAAGAATGAGCCTGTGAAATCCATAACAATTAATTTTTCTGGCTCTGATCATATGCATGATACGCATGGTACGCAGGAGGTGACAGCCTCTGAGGATGAGATTCAGCTTCCACCTGTTCATGATACAGGTTCTTTCCTCTATAAATTATTGTCTTTCTTCCTGCCAATACTTGGTCTGATTGCGGCCTTTGTCTTCAGGCGCATCAATTATATCCGTAATTACACAGCATGTAAGAAAGGCGCGATTGCCGGTCTGATTACCTTGGGTGTGATCGTGGTGCTCTTCCTGTTGTTGATATTGTTGGCGGTTATATAATAACATCAAGTATGACAATATTACGCTATGTTATAGTGAACGACATTATTTCTTGTACTTAACTATTTAGGAGATGTATAGTCTATGATATATATTGAATGCTTAAGCACAAAAAGAAATGTCGTTTACTATAGGTATTTTGATATTAATAAATAAGAAATTGTATGACGCATGGGAGTTCAGGGACTTCCGTGCGCTGTGTCACAGGAGGTTTAATTTGAGTGAGACCAGAACCGGAGGCAGGAGAAGAGACCGTCCTCGTCCGAGCCCAGTGAATAAGATTGA
>JAIEEY010000504.1 GCA_029067205.1 Lachnospiraceae bacterium | reverse complement strand
CGTTGTACTCTGCGATTACAGAAGTCTTGCTTGTTGTTGTGTAAGTGCTTCCTGTCGGATCGAGGATTCCATCGCCATAAGTCGGGAATGGATAGTTGTGGAAACCAACACCTGTGTCTTTTGAATAATCCTTATCGTTCTGGGATCTCTCAATCTCCTCATCTGTACGATAACGATGTCCGCTCTCGTCAACGAAGTAATTCACACCCTCAATGCCCCATTTATTCAATACCTGTCCTTCATCAGAGCAGAGGAAATCTATAAACTTGATCGCCTTAACCGGATCTGCGCAAGTAGAGGAAATACCCACACCTGTTCCTGTCGTAAGACCCTGATACATCAGAACCGGACACTTTGTATCCTTATCCATTGTCACAGGCACTCCGCAGTATGTAGAGCCATACTTGCCGTCTGATTTCAGAACCTTCTCACCATCCTGATAGTTCCAATCCTTGTCAAAGAGGCATACGACACGACCTGAAGCAATCTTTGCAATATAGTCATCGTTTGTCTGTGTCGCAAATTCGGAATCAAGAATACCTTCATTATACATACGGCACATCCAGCGGAAGTACTCTCTCTCTTTCTCAGAGCGGAATTTGTATATCGCCTGATTGTTATCATCTATAAGCCACTGACCATTATCCGGTGCACCATCCGCAATCGCGCCTGCAGGGTTGCCCAAAGTGATCAGCCAGTGCCAGTCTGATGTGGACAATGAGATACCGATCCTGTCCAGTCCATCCTCTGTCGTAGGACTTGCTGCAATATAATCTTTGATCATTGCCTCCAGCTCATCCAGTGTCTCTGGAAGCGCATAATCCTTTGCCTTCAATGCATCCCACTGAATCTGTGCAGGACCACAGTCCTTAAACTTCTCACCGCCTACCGCATACGCGGACAGCTGATAGATCGCGGGGTCATCTGCTGATTCTCTCAGCTTATCAAACTCGTCACCATACATCTTCTTGATATTCGGTCCATACTCTTCGATCAGATCAGAGATATCCATCATTGCACCCGCCTCAATCAGACCGTTCACTGAACCCTTTGCAAAAATGATATCTGGATACTTCTGCTCCGCGATCATCAGGGCAACCGCCTCACTCTCATCGTTGCCGCCGATCGGATAAGATGTCTTCAACTTTACACCGGTTTTCTCAGTGATTGCCAGTGCTACCGGATCTGTCCATGGATCATCCTGTGTAGCGTCTGCACTGAAGAACGTCAGTTCGATTACTTCCTGATTCTCATCCGCTGTACTTCCGCTCTCACTGCCAGATGTTCCTGTCCCACTATTAGTTGACTGCTGTGTGCTTGTAGTCGAGCCGCCATCTTTTCCTCCGCAGCCGCTCAGACTGCTTGCTGCCATCACTGTACACAATAGCAATGCGCAAATCTTTCTTTTTTTCATATATTTCTTCTCCCTTCTTTTTAGGAACAATTCCGTCCCCAGTATTTATATCTTGCATACACGCAAACGTGTGTTGTACAAGCTAACTCAATCCTTTACCGCGCCAACGGTCATACCGCCTACAAAATATTTCTGTAAGAACGGATATACGATAATGATTGGCACAGTTGCCACAATCGTGATCGCCATACGAACGGAAAGCGGCGATACGGCATTTTTCATCTGATCTGCTGCATGTGGGTCAATCTTAATCGTCGCAGTCTCCATAATTTCATACAATACATACTGCAGTGTCGGCAGTTCTTTTGCATAGAGATAAGTATCCATGAAGGAGTTCCACTGCCCTACTGCCACAAACAATGCCACTGTCGCCAGAACCGGCTTACACAAAGGCAGGATGATCCTTGCCCAAATGATAAAATCATTCGCGCCGTCCACACGTGCCGCTTCCTGCAATGCGATCGGAAGGCCTTCTACAAAAGAACGCACAAGGATGACATTGTATACCCAGATCAGACCAGGAAGAATGTACACAAGGAAATTGTTACCCAGTCCCAGGGTTCTCATCAGCAGCAGATACTCTGGAATCAAACCACCGCTGACATACATCGTAATAACAAATAACAGCGTAAACACTTTATTGAAATAAAAATCTTTTCTGCTCAGCACATAAGCCAGCATTGCTGTACATATGACACCTACCCCCGCACCGACCAGCGTTTTTATGACAGAAAGCATCAACGGCGATATCAAATCATTCTCCTCAAATATGTATACATAATTGCTAAGCGTGAACTGTCTTGGAATGACGAAATTAATATTGCGCATCGTGTCGATTGGGTCATTAAAGGATATTGCAAGCACATTCAAAAACGGATATAAAGTGATAATCATCAGAAAAATGAATATAACCAGCAGCACCCAGTCCAGAATATTCTCACGGCTCTTAATCTTTGTACTATTCACAATCCTCGCCTCCTTATATCAGCTTGCTCTCGCCCAAAAGGCTAGCAACTTTATTTGCAATCAGCAGCAGTGCGATTCCTACAAGGGACTGGAACATACCAATCGCAGTACCAACACCGTAATTACTGTTTCCGATACCTCTCAGATAAGAGAACCATGAAAGAACCATTGCGTGATCCTGTACAATACCGTTACTCAAAAGCATCTGACGTTCCATACCTACATTCAGGGTACTTCCGATACTCATGATCAGCAATACCACGATCGTCGGCTTGATACCTGGCAGCGTGATATGCCATATCCTTTTCAGTCTTCCTGCACCGTCCACCTTCGCTGCCTCATAAAGCCCGGAATCAATACCCGCCATGGCTGACAGATATACGATGGCATCCCAGCCCATCTCCTTCCATATATTGATAAAGCACACAACAACCCAGAACAGCGGTGAATTCGTACTCATCAGCTTCAATTTCGTGTTAAACAGAGTATCCAGCATACCGCCGTCATTGAGCACCATCTTTGCGATACTCGCGATAACCACCCATGATACGAAATGCGGCAAATATGAGATGGTCTGCGTCACTTTCTTGAACTTCATGAACCGGATCTCATTCAGCATCAGCGCAAAGATGATCGCAAATACTGTCCCCAGCAAAATTCCCAGAATACTGGTTCCTATCGTATTGATCAAAGTCTGCTTGAACAATCTGTCCGTAAATGCCTTCGTAAAGTTGTCAAAACCGATAAATTCACGTTCCCAGATCGGTACAGCGAAAGTCTTCGGCCTGACATCCTGAAACGCCATCGTCCATCCCCACAATGGTATGTACTTAAAGATGATCAGCCATATCACAAAAGGCACTGACATCAACAGCAGATAGCGCTGTTTATACATAAGCTGCCAGCTGAACTTCTCTTTTACAGCTTTTTGTTTCCCCTTGGCTTTCATTTGCATTACCTCCTTAAATCTTTCTTGTTTTTTTATTATATAATAGTTAAAATGATTAAAATACTAGAAAATATTAATCATATTTTACAG
>JAIEEY010000503.1 GCA_029067205.1 Lachnospiraceae bacterium | reverse complement strand
CAGTAACTATCTAAATTTACCTGAGGTATTTCCTTTAGTCAACTCCCTTTACACTTTAAATTATACAGGAAGCTTTTAATAGAAAAACGATCCCTTTTGTTTACCTCAAAAACATTTAACAATCATAGATTTTTAAGCCTTGGTCAACTGGCCAGGGCTTAAAAATGTTATGATCTCCTACACAACGTCTGCTTATTCATTCAACTGCCCCGTGAATAGTAACTAAAATATAATATAAACAAGAATATATAGAATACAATCTATATGATTATTGTTCACCCCTATCTGTTTTTGGTACAATATCGTTTATTGTAGACGTAAACAGCACTAATTTTTCACACAAATTGTATAAAGGAAAAAGCTAAAACTTCTATCATAATACGATTTCATTTCATGAAATGCATTTTCCTCATAAGATGATTAATGAGTGTTAAGAAATAATTAGACATTGGTGGAGTCGGGAAATGGACGTATAATATAATAGAAATGGAAGCATCTAGGGACGCGGTAAACGATATAGCAAACTGGCAAAAGTTCCAGTCAATCAAACTTTTCTGTGTGAGACACAGGAAATCTTGATTCTGACAATCTATGCGGACGAGGCAGGCGTCATTCTTGATGTGTGTGCAAAAATCCCGTCAGAGGATATGATCAATTTTATGAAAAGTGGAATAGAACAAAACGACTCTCCCTGAAAGACAAGGAGGAGTTTGAACAATTTGAAATGGAAAACCCAAGCTGTATAGATTTCATAGTGGACTTATGTATAAATAGTACTCCTTTAATTTTGCGATGGTATTCTGCGGATATCATTCAGCCTTGCGACGCGCTCTCCCCACATCACTGCCTCTGCCATGACGCGTTTCTCATTACAGCGTTTTGTCATTTGGTAGGCATGAAGGGTGTCACGACAAATCCAGCTTCATTCAAGATCTTCGCAATGATCTCTGGGTTTTTCAAAAAGAGTTGCTTAGATACTGTCTATAGGCGGAACCGAAAAAAGCCCTAGAGGGGCTTATCCAAACCACTGACAGAGTCGGTGGTCAGGTCGTATGTACTCTCCATCCAGACAGAAATTGGAGTTGTGAGTTGCATGGTTCGTGCCAGTGCTAGGCAAAATTTCGACGCAATGGTGCGAAACAGGCGGTTCACAATTCTAATTTCTGACCGGATGGAGTACTAGTACTATTTAACAGTATCTTCTCCCATCTCACGAACATCACCATCATAATCATACTCAATTTCATTTTGATTATCATTTCTATTATGATGGTCATTATACTCTGGGATCTCATGATTGCTCTGCTGGGAAATCTTAAGTGTTGACGATTCACTAAACATTTTTCTCATTAATTCATCTTTAAACGAATCATCCATTTCACTGCTTTTTATTTCTTCAATGATCTTCATATAATAGTCAAAATTCTTTGATGCATTATCTCTTTCCCGATCAATTTTTTCCTGCTGCAATTGCGCAAATTTTGCAAATTTATCATCCACAGCAGCCAGTTCCTCAATGGTATAATCCTCGCGCAGCTTTTTATCCTTTTCTGCAACAACAGCCACTCTTTCTATACGCTTTACATCATAATCTTTCTCTGCTTCCAAGTCCTTTATTTTTTTCTTAATTTCATGATCTTTTTCTTCCATTTCCTGTTGCCGCCTTATTTGCGCAAGATCAGCATAATTCTCTGCCTTTATTCTTGCTATGTCGGCTTCTTTTTTGCGAATCTTCGCCTCTTCCTGCTGAATTTTCAATTTTTCCTCTTCAGCCATTAACCTGGCTCTCTCAAGCTCATGCGCAACATGATCTTCTATGATCTTGTTTGATACCACATCCCGTTCAACAGAAGTCTGACTAATCCCTATTTTTAGATAACTAATCTGTGAAACCACATCATTAATCTTACGAAACAGCGCCGTTTCTAACTCCTGATATCTCTTACAGGAATAACTTCCCTCCAACTGTAACGCATCTCCATTTAACAGATTAATAATTGGTTCAGATATATCTGTTATATTATTTTGGATAATCTTCTTAACCGACTCAGAATCCCGTTTCACGGAAACTGTAATATTATAGTTAATGGTGCAATACCGTCCTGCACCCTCAGCAAAAGGAACGCGCAGAGCATAAGGAAACTGAAACTGTTGAAAAGACACATGTGCCAACCGATCAAAATGTTCTTTTTTAATCTGCTTCTTATCAACAATATCATCTAACATATATACACGGCAGGAACTCTTGGCATTATGGGGATAAAGAACTAATGCAGCATCACTTGGAATATCTGGTAAAGACCGAAAACCAATCTTTAAAGCTTCACTTTTTGTTATCGGATTATTACTCATAATCTACTTCCTCCTATTTTTTCATATATTCTGCGTGCTATCCTATTGCAGTTTCTGGGGCGTGTTGCCATGTTTTTTAAAAACAAAGCCACTGTACTCTGTATCCTTGCCGTCCGATACAGCTTCCTAAAGAACAGCTCTATTCTTTTATACTCTATTTCATCCAGATTGTTTTTGTCCCTGGCACATAGATAGTGGTCCAAACAATGCTTGGCAGCAGAAGAAAAGCAACGGTCTTTCAGCAGTTCTGCCCAAAGAAAAATCAGTTTATCTGAGATTTCTTCCTCCCGCAATACCAGTCTAATAAATATCATATCTTTAAATTTTTCAGGTTTTGTGGTATTGAGACAGCTCTCATTGTAATCTTCATTAATAAACAGAAAAAATATCAGGTGTATAAAATCTCTGCGAGGGTCGGTCCTTTTCACTTTTTCAAGCATACCATACAATTCTAAGACAATTGCCATATAGTACTCTGCATAACGGTTCCCGATATTATAAAATATGCCAATATTACTAACAAAATCTTCTTCCTCGGGCAGATCAGGTCTAAAATCTTTTAAGATAATCTTCATACACGCCTGCTCTGTCAACTCTAATAAAGCAGGACGTATCAGCTTTCCAATTTTTTCCCGTTTCAACGCAAGTGTCCTACACATTGACAATATTATTATGTAGTAATGCATATCCTTTTCTTTGCGATAAATGCCTTTTAAATATTGATCTGCATTGTATGTGCTCCCCGAATTTTGGGCTATGGTACACAAAATTTCCGAAATTGCGATATCAGATAATATTGTTTTATTTTCAAGCAGACGGGTAATCGTACCATTGATAAAAAACTCCGGATTTATATTACAAATCTTTTTTATGGCAACTACCGAAGCCGTATACAAACTAATCTTTTCTGAACAAATTAATTTGGTCAAATATGCTGCTATTTTATTTCTCAGTGATATGAATTCTAAAAAAATACTATGGAGAATATTAACAGAACATTCATCTGAAGAAAATCCAACAAATCCTGTTAAAAATTTCCCACCAAAAGTAATC
>JAIEEY010000502.1 GCA_029067205.1 Lachnospiraceae bacterium | reverse complement strand
CCCCTCCCGGGGTGCACCGTGTATCCAGCCTTAAAAGCTCCTGTACAAGGTCAAAATCCTGCCTGCTAACGACTGCCTCATGGCTGTCCTCAATGCGCACCCACTGGCTTTCCGGCTTCATCACCCGCGTTTTTACCTTATAGTTGGGCGTTGTCTGCCTTCCCTGTATGAGTACGCCTGTATAAAGTTCATTTTTCAGCACCCTTGTGACGGATACGGGATTCCACTCCGGTGTCTCGCCCATGTCAAACGAGGTTTTCAGGCGGATTCCGATGCTGTTCTTGTACGCAAGGGGTGGAAGGATTCCCTTTTCATTCAGCGCGTCCGCGATTGCCTGCTGGCTCATTCCAAGCAGCTTCATCCTGAAAATATCCTTCACGACGCCTGCTGCATATTCATCTACTACAATCTGGTTCTTATCCTCCGCCGACTTCTGGTAGCCATATGACACAAAGGCGCCAATATATTCCCCTCTTTTTCGCTTCACTTCCAGGTTGCTCCGTATTTTTATGGAAATATCCCTGCTGTATGCGTCATTGATCAGGTTCTTGAACGGAACCATCATTTCACTGCCGCCTGCATTGTTAAGACTGTCATACCCGTCCGTGACGGCAATGAACCGCACGCCCATCATCGGGAATATTTTTTCAATATATCTTCCCGCCTCGATATAGTTCCTACCAAAGCGGGACAGATCCTTTACGATGACACAGTCCACGCTGCCGGACCTGATGTCATCCAACATCTGCTGGAAATTTGAACGGTTGAAGTCCACACCGCTGTAACCGTCGTCCACCCTGACGGAATGGACGTGGATCTCCGGGTGCCTTCCCACATAGTCCATGATTAGATCTTTCTGGTTTGAGATACTGTTGCTCTCGGGCCTGCTGCCCACTGCAACATCGCCATCTTCCTTTGATAACCTTAAGTAGATGGCTGCCTGATATACTTTAGAATTGTCTGCCTTCATCCTGCACTGCTCCATTCTTATGATTTTCAAATTAAGATTGCCCAGTCTTAACCCAAGAACCAGAAGCCTGCACCGATATCAGCCCTATTTTTTATGATTCTTAGATTAACACAGTTTTGGGGATTTTTCCACCCTTTTTGTATAAAAATATCAGGTTCACACCGCGAGGACTAATTCCTGAAACCGTTCTGTAAGAGTTGCATCACCTGAATAACTTGATTTAACGATGATATTTCCTACCCTGTAACAGTAGGGATTATTTATCTGCCGGATAAACTCTGTTTTCCGTTCGTCCCCCTCCAGCGACCTGTCTATGCTGAGCTTTGTGATGTCCACAAGTTCCTTAGGGTGCACTGTCCTGATATCTACTGCTTTCATTTCTTCAACTGTCATGGTTATTCCAGCCTTTCCTTTTTAATGTCTGATGGATATTTCACCTGTTCCAATCTGTTGGGATAGAATGTATCTGAAATATTATCCCCTCATACAGAAAAACTTTCCTGTCTGTCCGAAAAACTTCCCTGTATCAGAAGATAATGCAGCATTAAATGCCGCACCAGCCTTCTAACAGCCTGAATATATCAGACCTTTTAAATCCTGCCCATTCTCATGGCTCCCCGAACCGGGTAACATACACTGGGGAAGCTCCCCTCGCTGCGCTTTGGTCATTGCCCAATCATGGATTGCTCCATCCCTGACCGCATCCGCAGGCAGCCACTCCCGGAAAATGCTTTCGCTGAAATCCCGACGCTGTTTTACCTCATTATCTCTGGCTGCTAAACCAGTAGGCACAATCCTCTGCTCAGCGTGAAACTTAGTACTTCTCCGCGAAGCAGCCTTTGCTGCAAGTGGAAATTGCTTTCAGCAATTAGAAGTACTTTTCGCGCTACCTTCACGGGCAACAATGTTCTCCATTGCAGGTATGTCATCGCACGAAATGGGATTCTGCCACCCCTGCCCATCACCGACAGACAGAGGCGAAAATAAAATCAGGTGTATGCGTGTCCTATTTATTTGTTTACGGCTCAATTGAGACTATAAACATGATAGAACACAACGCCTGATTTATTAACGGCATAGTCTGGAAAACAACACGGCATTATATGGCAGGTGCATTTCTGCGAAAATCCATGTAGGATATATCTTGAAATACAAAAGATAAGGAGATTTTGATCATGAATGA